>CAPI01000040.1 GCA_000333815.1 [Collinsella] massiliensis | reverse complement strand
CCTTCTCGCCGGCGGCCGCATCCGCCTCCGCGGCCTGCGCGGCCTCGGCGGCCTTCCGCGCCTTCGCGGCCGCAGCCGCCTTCTGCTTCGCGAGCTTCTCGCGCTCCGCCTTCATCTCGGGCGAGATGATCGTCATGGGCTCGTCGGTGGCCACGTTGAAGAAGTTCCCGCCGAAGTCGAGCTGCATGTTGATGAACTTCACGCCGTAGAGGTCGTGCGTCTCGTTCTCGTAGCTGAACGCCGCGAAGTAGAGTCCCTGGATCGAGGGCACCTCGGACGTGTGATCGATCCCGTAGACGCACAGGTTCAGCGCGTTGTCGCAGGTCTCGTCGTAGAACGTGTACAGCAGGTCGATGCCGGCCTCCGTGGTCTCGGCGCACATCTGCACGAACCGCAGGCCCTCGTGCTTCAGGGTCTGCACGCGGCACAGCAGCTCGCCCAGGGGAATCTCGACGAATTCGGTCGTGTACATCCTGCCTCCTACCGCTTGTTCCCGGCGAGCTTGGCCGCCTTCTCGTCGAGGATCTCGACGGCCTTCAGCACGGCGTCGATGATGGTCTCCGGCCGCACCGCGCAGCCCGGCGCGTACACGTCCACGGGGATGGCCTTGTCCACGCCGCCGATCACGTTGTACGCGTCGCGGAACACGCCGCCCGTGCACGCGCAGATCCCGCACGCCACCACGACCTTCGGCTCCATCATCTGGTCGTAGATGTGCTTCACCACGTTCATGTTCTGGTGGTTCACCGCGCCCGTGACCAGGAAGATGTCGGCGTGCTTGGGATTGCCGGTGTTGATGATGCCGAACCGCTCGAGGTCGTAGAGCGGCGTGAGCGAATCGAGCACCTCGATGTCGCAGCCGTTGCAGCTCGACCCATCATAGTGGATGAGCCACGGCGATTTGGAAGAGTACCCCATACGCGCTCCTTAGATGAACGGGGTGACGAGCATGTAGAACAGGTTCACGACGCCCACCACGAGCGCCACGAGCCACGCGGACTTGAGCCCGAACTGCCACTTGGTGCGGGCGCTGTTGTTGTCGATGAACACCTCGAGGAACCACACCACGGCCACCGCGACGAGCGCGACGACGATCGAGATGGGGTTGTCCCAGATGAAGAACATGCCCGTCCACATGAGGAAGAGCACCGTCTCGCACCAGTGCATGATCTCCACCTTGGCGAGCGTGCGGCCCTCCATCTCGGTGGTGATGCCCTTGACGAGCTCCTGGTGCGCATGGTGGCTGTAGGAGTAGTCGAACGGGCTCTTGCGCAGCTTGATGGTAAGGATGAACAGCAAACCCAGGAAGATAGGAACGAGCTGGATGATGATGGGCGCGTCGAGCCCGAGCAGCGACGCCACGTCGAACGACTGCGTGGCCGCGAAGAAGCCCACGGTCATGATGAGGAGCATGGGCTCGTAGGACATCACCTGCAGGCACTCGCGGTCCGCACCGGTGTCGGCGAAGGGGCTGCGCGCGGAGTACGCGGCGATGATCACGAAGAGCGTGGCGAGCGTCACCAAAAACACGCACATGAGCAGGTTGGAGCCCGAGATGAACATGCCGCCGGCCAGGATGCAGAAGATGATGGCGCAGGTGATGTACGCCTCGTCCACGGCGTTCACGCTCGCCTGCTCCTTGGCGAGGAGCTTGCGCACGTCGTAGTAGGGCTGCAGCAGGCGCGGGCCCACACGGCCCTGCATGTGCGCGCTCACCTTGCGGTCGAGGCCGTCAAGCAGGCACCCGAGCACCGGCGCCACCACGGCGAAAACCACGATGCCCAACAACAGCCCCGGCAGCTCAGGGCCCACCAGGCGCGGGATGCGCTCGATGTAGAAGGCGCCGCCCGTGAGGACGTCAGGGTTGAAGATGAAGCTCGCGGCAAACGCCATGAGGATCACCGCGCCGCACACGATGATGCCCACGGCGGTGACCGTCTTCTCCGGGAAGATGTCCGTCATGTACCAGTTGCGCTTGACGGAGGTCATGGTGCGGCCCATGGCGCCGTGGAACCGGCGGCTATCCGGGTCGGTGCAGGTGCCGCCCAGGTAGACCTCGACGCGGCGCTTCTTGCTGGCGCGCCCCCACGGCGTGAGGAACACGATGGCGATGAACGCGACGATGACCGCCATGATGAGCATGTTGTCCACGCCCAGGAACTGCGGGTTGCTGCCGAAGACGCGCTCGAGGTACGGCGACACCACGCCGAGCGAGATGACCGGCAGCCCCACGCAGCACCCGAGCATGAGCACCGCGATGAATCCGATGGCGAACCACTCGGTCTTGTGCACGCCGGCTTCGACGTTCTCGGCCTTCTGCGCCACGCCGGCGAGCTTGCCGAGCCACTTCGCCCAGTAGAAGAACGTCGCGGCCGAGCCGAAGGCCAGCAGGATGAGGAAGACCACGTTGCCCGTCTCCGCGAACGACACGAGCGTCGCCCACTTGGAGATGAGCATGCCGAACGGCGCGACCACCATGCCCAGGATGCCGAGCATCATGAAGCGCGTGAGGCGCGGCAGGCGGCTGAAGAGACCGTCCATGTCCTCGATGTTGCGACTGCCGATGCGGTGCTCCACCGTGCCCACGCACAGGAAGAGAATCGACTTCGACACCGTGTGGAAGATGATGAGGAAGATGCCCGCCCACGCGGCCTCGGCGATGCCCACGCCGGCGCAGGCCGAGATGAGGCCCAGGTTGGCGATGGTCGAGTAGGCCAGGACGCGCTTGGCGTTGCTCTGGGTGATGGCCATGAAGCTGCAGAGCACGAACGTGACGCCGCCCACCATGACCACCATGACGGACGCCGCCGGGAACACCAGGTACGCCGGGGCAAGCTTCATGAGCAGGAACACGCCGGCCTTGACCATCGTGGAGGAGTGCAGCAGCGCGCTCGTGGGCGTGGGCGCGACCATGGCGCCCAGCAGCCAGCGGTGGAACGGCATCTGCGCCGCCTTGGTGAGGCCGGCGATGGAGAGCAGCAGGATGGGGATGATGAGGTACTCGGCCTCGCCGCTCTGGGCCACCTCGATGAGCCCGCCGATGGAGAGCGGGATGTGCACGAGGTGGATGAGGATGAGCGCGATGTGGAACGCCAGGCCGCCCACCATGTTGAGGTTGATCTGCAGGATGGCGCTCTTGCGCGCCTCGGGCGTGCGCGTGTAGCCGATCATGAGGAACGAGCACACGGTGGTGATCTCCCAGCCGGCCACGAGCCAGTCCATGTTGTCCGAGATCACGATGATGAACATGCCCGAGAGGAAGAGGAACATGAGCGCGATGAACTGGTGCCGGCGGTCGGGCGCGTGCTCGCCGCGCTTCTCGGCCTCCGCCTCCTCGTGGTGCTGGAAGTCCTTCATGTAGCCGAGGGCGTAGATGCAGATAGCGCTGCCCACGAGCCCCACGATGAGGATCATGATGATCGAGAGGTTGTCGATGTAGAGGGGCTCGGCCATGATGTCCTCGGGCGCGATGGCCATGGACGCGCACCAGATGGACGCGATGAACTGCACGATGGCCAACACGAGCATGGCGAAGTTGCGGTAGCGGAGCGCGAACGCGAGCACCAGGCCGCAGAGGAAGAGGTCGATCGCCGCGGAGAGGATGTTCCCGGCGAACGAGAAGTCGTAGGGCACCGCGAAGCTCGTCGGGGCGTTCATGAACTGGACCGCGCAGACGACGCTCGCCGCGCCGATGACCGCCGCCGACCCGATGACGATGGGGTCGCGCGCGGAATCGGTGCGGAACACCATGAGCGCTACGGCCACGAGCAGTGGAAACGCAACTAGAAACCCAAGAGTCGCCACAGAAACACCTCTTCGGTCGAAGCTTGTACATAGACTTCTATGATATATCGGCCAGCGCGCCGAGATAAGTGCATATCGGGGCGAATTTCATGTGTAAAGCGGCACGGGCGGCGGGGGCGTGGGGGGGCGCAGGCGGCGGACACGCGACTGGTGCACTCGGCGCACCCGCCCACGGCACGCACCCGTCCACCTTACATGGCAAAGGGGCCGACCGCGTGCTGCGGCCGACCCCTCTCACGATCGTGTATGCGCTCGACGCGCCTTACGCCCGGGCGTCCTCGACGATCTTGGCCACCGTGGCCTGCAGCTCGGACAGCTGCTCCTCGCTGGGGATCCACTGCTGGGCGATGACCGGGCACGCCATGTTGAACTTCATGTTCTCCATCTCGGCGTACACCTGCTTGGGGCCGAGCGGCGCCCAGCCGTAGCTGCCGAACGCGATGCCGATGCGCTGGTCGTTCTTCGGCGAGAGGCCGCGCAGATAGGTGAGGAAGCTCGCCATGGGCGGCATCATGTTGGAAGTTGAGCGTGGGCGAGCCGCACGCCACGTAGCGCGCGTCGCACAGGTAGAGCATGATGTCGGAGATGTGCGTGTGCTTCACGTCGATGAGCTGCGCCGTCACGCCCTCCTTGATGAACGCGTCGCAGATCTCGCGCGCCATCATCTCGGTGGAGTGCCACATGGAGTCGAACACCACCACGGCCTTCTCCTCGGTCTGGTACGTGCTCCAGGCCTGGTACTTCTCGAGGATCTCGGGGATGTGGCTGCGCCAGATCACGCCGTGCGACGGGGCGATGAGGCGGATGTCCAGGCCGGCGAGGGCCGCCATGGCCTTCTGCACCTGCGCGCCGTACGGCCACACGATGTTCGCGTAGTACTTCTTGGCCTGTTTGTAGACCTCGCACAGGTCGTTCTCGTCATCGAAGCGCTTCGTGGTGGCGAAGTGCTGGCCGAAGGCGTCGTTCGAGAAGAGGATGCCGTCCTCGGGGCACCAGGTGACCATGTTGTCCGGCCAGTGCACCATGGGGGTCTGCACGAAGTGGAGCGTGCGCTCGCCGATGCAGATGGAGTCGCCGGTCTTCACGCCCTCGGCCTCGATGCCGTAGTGGGCGCGGATCTCGTTCACGCCGGCCGGCGCGCTCGCGACGATGCGCGCGTTGGGGGCGAGGCGGTGGATCGCGGGGAGGCTGCCCGAGTGGTCCATCTCGACGTGGTTGGTCACGACGAGCTCGATCTTGGCGGGGTCGACCACCTGCGAGATGCGCTGGACGAACTCGTCGGTGAAGGTCGACTTGGCCGTGTCGATGAGGGTGATGGTCTCATCCATGATGAGGTAGGCGTTGTAGGTGATACCACGCTCGGTGGTGTACCCGTGGAAGTGGCGCTCGCTCCAATCGAGGCCGCCCACCCACCAGACCTTCGGTGAGATCTCGATCGCGTTAAGCATGGGAGTCCTTTCCGTCGCGGCGCATCGCGGTACAGCCCGCTTTCCGTGCGCCCGTCCTTGTTGCGGCACATGATAGCACGTGCAGCGTATGCCGGCTGCATGATACCCATTTTGTGGCATTTCTCGACAGGTAGGGCGGGACGCGGGGCGGACGGCGCTCGACGGGGTGCGCGGCTAGGCGTCCGCGCGCGGCTTCCGCCCGCGGCGATGCACCGCGAGCGCGTCGGCGCCGCCCGCCTTGTACGCCCGGCACCACGCCTTGACGGTCGACTCGCTCGCGACGTGGTACTTCGTCATGACCTCGCGGATCGACCGGCCGCGCTCGAGGTGGTCGCGCACGGCCGCGCGCTTCGTGTCCGCGTCGTATACCAGGCGGGACGCGCCCGCGCGGAGCACCGCCTCGGCGCCGCCCGCCGCGTACGCATGCGACCACTGCCGCGCCGTGGCCTCGGGAATCCCCAGCTCGCGCGCGATGCGCCTGCGGCCTGCACCCGCTTCGAGCAGCTCGATCGCGCGCGTGCGCACCGTCTCGTCATATCGCATCGCCGCATCACCGCCCTGTGGTCGCCGCCGCCCCCAAGCGCACCGGGGCGGTAGTGTCGTCCCATGGTAGCACGCGGCGGACGCCCGCCGGCCGTCCCAGCTCGCGCCCACCGCGCCGCGTCTACACCTCGTACTGCGGCAGATCCTGCAGCGCGATGACCTCGAGCCCGTCCGCACCCCCGCGCCGCGACGCTTCGAGCGCCTCGACCGCGGCCACGAAGGCGTTCGCGGCCGAGAGCGCCGTGATGCAGGTCACGCCGCGGCGCACCGCCTCCGTGCGCAGGTGGTACCCGTCGCCGCGCGATTCCTGGCCGAACGGCGTGTTGATCATGAACGCGATTTCACCGCCCGCCACCATGTCGCCGATGTTCGGGTGCGCCTCGCTTATCTTGCGCACCACCTCGCACGGCACGTTGCCACCCGCGAGCACGCGCGCCGTGCCCTCGGTGGAGCAGATCTGGAACCCCAGGTAGCGCAGGATGCGCGCGAGCGAGAGGATGTTGCGCTTGTCGCGGTCGTTCACCGAGATGAACACCTTGCCGGACTCCGGCGTGGGCAGCTCGTAGCTAATCGCGAGCTGCGTCTTCGCGTACGCCTCAGGGTAGCTCTTCGCGATGCCCATGACCTCGCCCGTGGACTTCATCTCCGGCCCCAGCACCACGTCCGCGCCGGGGAAGCGGCCCCAGGGCATGACGGCCTCCTTCATGCAGAACCAGTCGAGGCGCCGGTCGTCGGCGGGCAGCGCCAGGTCCTGGATGCGCTCGCCCGCCATGATGCGCGCGGCACACTTCGCGAGCGGCACGCCCGTGGCCTTCGAGATGAACGGCACCGTGCGGCTCGCGCGCGGGTTCGCCTCGATCACGTAGACGGTGTCGCCCTGGATGGCGTACTGCACGTTCACCAGTCCGCGCACGGAGAGTGCGAGCGCGATGCGCTTGGTGGTCTCGCGCAGTCGGCGCACGAGCGCGTCCGAGAAGCTGAACGGCGGGATGCACGTCGCGGAGTCGCCGGAGTGGATGCCCGCTTCCTCGATGTGCTCCAGGATGCCGCCGATGTAGACCTCCTCGCCGTCGCAGAGCGCGTCGACGTCGCACTCGATGGCGCCCTCCAGGAAGCGGTCGAGGTAGACGGGGTAATCGGGCGAGATGCGCACAGCCTCGGCCATGTAGGTGCGCAGGTGCTCCTCGTCGTAGGCGATCGTCATGCCACGGCCGCCCAGCACGTAGCTCGGCCGCACGAGCAGCGGGAACCCGATTCGCGCCGCGACGCGCTCGGCCTCCTCGAAGCTCCGCGCCTCGCCCGCCGCCGGGTAGAGGATCCCCAGGTCGTCGAGGACGGCGCTGAACCGCTCGCGGTCCTCGGCCAGGTCGATTGCGTCGGGCTGGGTGCCCAGGATGGGCACGCCCGCCTGCTCGAGGGCGCGCGCGAGCTTGAGCGGCGTCTGCCCGCCGAGCGTGACGATCACGCCGTCCGGCCGCTCCACGTCCACGATGTCCATGACATCCTCGTAGGTGAGCGGCTCGAAGTACAGGCGGTCGCTCGTGTCGTAGTCGGTGGAGACGGTCTCGGGGTTGCAGTTGACCATGATGGTCTCGAACCCGCGCGCCTCGAGCGCGTAGCTCGCGTGCACGCAGCAGTAGTCGAACTCGATGCCCTGGCCGATGCGGTTGGGGCCGGCGCCCAAGATCATGACCTTCGGCTTGTCGGCGGGCGTCACCTCGCTCGCCGCCTCGGGCACGGCGCCGCCGGGCGTGCGCACGCGCGCCTCGTAGGTCTTGTAGTGGTACTCCGTGGTGCTCGCGAACTCGGCGGCGCACGTGTCGACCGTCTTCATGACGGGCAGCACCCCCAGGCCGTGGCGGTAGGCGCGCACGAACCGCTCGTCGCTGCCCGTGAGCTGCGCGATCTCCGCGTCGCTCGCCCCGTATTGCTTGAGGAGCAGCATGGCGTCGGCGTCGATGTCCTCCACGCGCAGGCCGCGGATGCACGCGCGCACGGCCACCATGTCGCGCAGGCGCTCCACGAACCACGGGTCGATGCCCGAGAGCTCGCGGACGCGCGCCGTATCCCAGCCGCGCCGCAGCGCCTCGACCACCGCGAAGATGCGGTCCTCGGTGGGCGTCGCCACGCGCTCGGCAAGCGCCTCGTCATCGAGGGCGGAAAGGTCTTCGCCGCCGGAGAGAAGCCCCGTGCGCCCGTCCTCGAGCGACCGCACCGCCTTGCCGAACGCCTCCTCGAACGTGCGGCCGATCGCCATGATCTCGCCCACGGCCTTCATGCGCGTGGAGAGCGTCGCGTCCGCACCCTTGAACTTCTCGAACGCGAAGCGCGGCACCTTGACCACGCAGTAGTCGATGGCCGGTTCGAAGCACGCGGGCGTGGCGCGCGTGATGTCGTTCACGATCTCGTCGAGCGTGTAGCCCACGGCCAGGCGCGCCGCGGCCTTCGCGATGGGGAAGCCCGTCGCTTTCGACGCGAGCGCCGAGGAGCGCGACACGCGCGGGTTCATCTCGATCACCACGAGGCGGCCGTTTTCGGGGTTCACCGCGAACTGCACGTTCGAACCGCCGGTCTCGACGCCGATCTTCTCCAGGATGGCGAGCGAGGCCACGCGCATGCGCTGGTACTCCAGGTCGGAGAGCGTCTGCGCGGGCGCCACGGTGATGGAGTCGCCCGTGTGCACGCCCATGGGGTCGAGGTTCTCGATGGAGCACACGATGATGCCATTGCCGGCGCGGTCGCGCATGACCTCCATCTCGTATTCCTTCCAGCCCTCGATGCTCTCCTCCACGAGCACCTCGTGCGCGGGACTCAGCTCGAGGCCCTGCCGGACGATCTCGGTGAGCTCGCGCTCGTCGTGCGCGATGCCACCGCCCGCGCCGCCCAGGGTGAAGCTCGGGCGCAGCACGCAGGGGTAGCCCACCTCGCCGGCGATGCGCAGCGCGTCCTCGATGGAGTAGGCGTACCCGGAGCGCGCCACCTCGAGGCCGATCTCGGTCATGGCCTCGTTGAAGAGCTTGCGGTCCTCGCCGCGCTCGATGGCCGCGAGGTCGCAGCCGATCATTTCCACGCCGTGACGCTCGAGCACGCCGCGCTTGGCGAGCTCCACCGCGGCGTTCAAGCCGGTCTGGCCGCCGAGCGTGGGCAGCAGCGCGTCGGGGTGCTCGCGCTCGATCACAGACTCGATGAACTCTGGGGTCACCGGCTCCACGTAGGTGCGGTCGGCCAAGCCGGGGTCGGTCATGATGGTGGCCGGGTTCGAGTTCACGAGGACGACCTCGTACCCCTCCTCCTTCAGCACCTTGCAGGCCTGCGCGCCGGAATAGTCGAACTCGCACGCCTGGCCGATGACGATGGGACCGGACCCGATGACGAGGATGCGCTTGATATCGGTACGCTTGGGCATGTGGCTGCTCCTTTTTTCAATTGATGCGCGCATTTCTGGTGGTGGAATTCAGATATGCACGATGAGACGATGGCTGACGGTGCTCGGAAGGCCTCCGAACCCCTGAATCTGGCGTCGCGACCCCCTTTTTCGGGCTGTTTTCGTCCGTTTTCGGACTTAAAAGCTCCGATTTGCCGCTTTCGGCCGCCGCCCATCGTGCATATCTGAATTCCATCACCAGAAATGCGCGATGGGAGGCGAAAAATGGGTCGCGGCGGGGCTTTCACCCCGTTCGACGCGTACGCGGTGGGCGTTCTCCCCTCGCGGACGGCTCCGCGGCGGGGTTCCGCCCCGTGCGGCGCTTGCCCGGCGGGACGCGTCCGCCCGTGCGGCGCTTACGCGGCGGCGAACTCCCAGCCCGCGAGGCGGTCGCGGGCGATGTTGATGTCGAGGTAATCGGGGTCGCCGTCCATGAGGCGCGTGAACGCGGTGAACAGGTAGTGCGCGTCGGTGGGGCCGGGCGAGGCCTCAGGGTGGTACTGCACCGAGAAGGCGGGGATGTCGAGGAACTGGATGCCCTCGGCGGTGCCGTCGTTCAGGTTCACGTGCGTGAGGCGGATGCGGCCGAAGCGCTCGTTCGCAACGACCGGCGCGATTCCGCGCTCCGCCCAGAAGCGCAGGTCAGCCGTCGCCACAGTGCCGTCCGCGCTCACCGGATGCTCCGACACGCCGCCAGAGAGCTCCGGGACGAGTTCGCCCAGGCTCGGGAACACCAGGTTGAAGCCGTGGTTCTGCGCCGTGATCTCCACGCGGTGCGTGATGAGGTTCATGACGGGGTGGTTGCCGCCGCGGTGACCGTACTTGAGCTTCTCCATGCGCGCACCCGCGGCGAGGCTCATCATCTGGTGCCCCAGGCAGATGCCGAACACCGGCATCTCCCCCAGCAGGGAGCGCACCTGCTCGTACGTCTTGGTCGCAGCCTCCGGGTCGCCCGGGCCGTTGGAGAGGAACACGCCGTCCGGCCGCCGCGCGAGCACGTCAGCCGCCGGGGTGTCCCACGGGACGACGGTAAGCTCGCAGCCGGCGCGGCGCAGGCCCTCGAGGATGCCGCGCTTCACGCCGCAGTCGTACACGACGACGCGGTGCCGGGCGGGTGCGGCCGGGGCTTCCGCGAACGCATGGCCCTGCGGCACGCGGCCGGGGTCGTAGGCGTGCGCTTCGCGGCAGCTCACGGTCTCGACGAGGTTCTGCCCCACCAGCTCGGGTGCAGCGTCGAGCTGGACGCGCAGCTCCGCGAGGTCGAGCACCTCGGTCGAGACGATGCCCTTCTGAGCGCCCGTCTCGCGCAGGTGCCGCACGAGCGCGCGCGTGTCCACGCCCTCGATGCCCACGATGCCGCGCTCGTCCAGGTACTCCGGCAGGCTCATGGTAGAGCGCCAGTTGGACGGCGTGCGGCAGAGGTCGCGCACCACGAGCGCGCGGAGCGGCGGCCGCACGTTGCCTGCGAGCTCGCCGGGTGCGCCGGACGCCACCTGCGTATCCGCCAGGTCGACGCCGTAGTTCCCGATCTGCGGGTACGTCATGGTGACGATCTGCCCCGCGTAGCTCGGGTCGGTGAGCACCTCGAAATACCCCTCGACCGAGGTGTTGAAGCACACCTCGCCCGTCGCGGTTCCCCGCGCGCCGCACGCACGGCCGAAGAACGCCGTGCCGTCGGCGAGCATGAGCACCGCAGGGGCTCCTTCGTGCTTGCTTGTTTGGGAAAGCATGCGCTGGGCGAGCTCGCTCAGCTGCGCGCGCGGTGCGGAGTGCGCCGCGCATCCTGGGTCGCACGCTGCGACCGCTGCATCGGTATGCGCCATCTTCGCTCCTTCCCGGCCTCTCAGAACCGGATTAAAGGTTTACAGGCTGTGCGTATTGTAGTCATTGCGCGCGGCCTTGTGTACGAAGATGGGTGATTTATTCAGTAATTGATTGCTATGAGTGCAAATTATTCAGTTTTGCGCCCGCCAACCCGCGCGGCCCGCGCAACCACCGCGCCGTGCCACCCCGCCAACGCAAAAAGGCCTCCTTCCGGACGATCCCGAAAGGAGGCCTCATTGTCTAGCCCCGCCGACTGTGCGCGAGCACCTCGGCGCGCTCGATCCCGGCGGGCGTCGCTTTGTAGCTGTTGCCCAGCTGCGCGCCCGACTCGCTATAGACCGGGGTGGAGGTGATCAAGCCCTCGCGCCGCAGGCGCGTGACGGCGCGGGCGAGCGACTGCGAGCAGCAGCCCATCCGCTTGGCGAGCTCGGCTTGGCTGAACCGCACCTCGCCCGCGCGCTTGGTCTCCCGCGCGATGAGCTCCAGCACGCGCTCGTGCACGAAGGCATGGCGCCCGTTGATGCGCGTGCTGATGCCCCTCAGCGAGGTCCCCATCCCGGCCTCGGACATGCGCTACTCACCCCGCTTCTTGCGCGTCACCACGCCGGCCGCGACGCACACGGCGCCGATGCCCGCTGCGGCCATCACGGCGGTCGGCATCATGTCGCTCGTCTGGATCAGGCCGTCGTCACTCGGGCCCGCCGGGGCAACCGGCTCAACGTAGGTGTTCGAGAACACCGGCAGCTCGGCCTTGCCGTTGTAGGTGAGGCTCGTCACCCAGAGGTAGCCCTCGCGGTTGTCCTCGACGGTCACGTCCACGGTGTAGACGGTCTCGTCGTAGGTCACGCCGTCCTTCTGGACGCCGGCGGTCGCCGGGTCGTCATCCTCGGGCAGCGCCTCGGCCACGGTGAACTGGTACTCGCCGGCCGTGTCGAAGGTCATGGCGTCGAAGACGAAGCCGCCGTCCGCCGCGTTCTTCACGGTCTGCAGCACGTTACCGTCGGCGTCGCGCAGCTCGAAGGAGAACTCACCCTCGGCGAGCGCGCGGCCGTCGAGCACCTTCGACCCGCCGACGTAGATCGACGCGTCCCGTGCCTCGTAGCTGTTGCTAATGACCACGTCAGTCACGGGGTCGCCGTTGGCGTCCGCGAACTCCCAGGTGACGGACAGCGTGCCGTCGCCCTCGTCCTTCACGTACGCCGTCGCGGTGTAGCGTGCCGCGTCGTACGTCACGCCGCCCTTGTGGCCATCGACCTCGTAGAAGGTGTAGGTGTAGTCACCAGGCGCGGTGAAGGTGATCGCGTCGAGCGCGATGCTGCCGTTGGCATCGTTCACGCCCTGCGAGACCTGCGTGCCGTCCTTGTCCACCATGACCACCTGGAACTCG
Source organism: [Collinsella] massiliensis (assembly GCA_000333815.1). GTDB lineage: Bacteria > Actinomycetota > Coriobacteriia > Coriobacteriales > Coriobacteriaceae > Enorma. The sequence goes on along the minus strand of CAPI01000040.1, from coordinate 19,646 downwards.
CCCTCGTCCATCGTGCGGCCGGTGAGCTCCTTGGTGAGGGTCAGGCCGCCGTCAGCCGTGGGCGACGAGGTCTGCGGGTCGACGGAGTAGGTGTTCGTGAAGGTGAAGAGCGCACCCTGCGCCGGATCGGCCACCGCGGAGAGCGTACCGTCGCCGTTGTCGGTCACCGTGACCGTGAAGGTCTTGCCGGTCTCGGCGTCGTTCGCCACGCCCGCGACCTCACCCGTCTCCGCCACCGTGTAGGTGAAGGTCTTGGTGCGCTGCGCGGACTCGACGGCGGGCGCGTCCTCGGTGCCCTCGCCCTCGGCCTCGGCGGTCGCCGCAGCGGTCTGGCTGCCCGTGTCGCCGAAGACGTTCTCCATGGTGAAGGTGATGTCACCGAAGCTCACGTTGCCCGAGGCGTCGTTGGTCGCCGTGGTGGTGGCGGGCATCGGCGCGCCGTCCTCGCCGGTCAGCGTGAAGGTGTACTTGCCCGCGATGTCGGGCGCGTTGTTGCCGGACTCGACCTTGAGCTGCTTCGCACCGGCGATGGCGATGGTCTGCTGGCCCGTCTGACCCTCGCCGTAAGTGTTGCGGAACGTGAGGCCGTTCTCGGAACCCTGCGGGTAGCCCACGACGATCCCGAGCGTGCCGTCGCCGTTGTCGGTCACCGTGACGGTGATCTGGAAGCCCGCGGCATCGGTCGCTGCAACGCCCTCATCCAGGTTGGTGGTGTCCTCGGTCACGTCATAGGTGTAGGTGAAGGTGTTCTTGCCGTTCACGAGGCTCGGCGTCGCCAGGTTGTTGTCCACGTCCTTCATCATCTGGTCGATGCTGTAGTTGATGGCGCTGAACGTGATGGTTCCGTCCGCGGCGTTGGTGCCGGTGGCAACCACCGTGTCGCTCTGATCGGCAGCGTTCGTCACGTTGAAGGTGAACTCGCCGTCGACCATCGGGCGGTTGGTGAGCGTCTTGGTGGCCTTGATGCTCGCGGAGCCGTTGCCGCCCAGCTCACCCGTCGCCTTGTAGGTGTTGGTGAACGGGATCACCGCGGTCGGGTCCTCGTTCTCGTCGTTGTCGTAGACGTAGGTCTGGGTGTAGTCCGCGCCGTCGGTCACCGTGGTGGTCACCTTGATGCCGCCGTGGCCGTCGTCAGCCGTGGTGATGGTCACGGTGTAGACCGTGCCGTCGTAGTCGACGCCGGCATCCGCGCCCTTGACCTCCTGCACCGTGTAGGTGTAGGTGTCGTCGGCATCGTCCTGCGTGAACTTGGCCTCGGTCGCAGCGTCGATCATCATGACCTCGGCGTGCGACGCGTTGTCGTCATCGACCGTGGCACCCGCCTTCGTGGTGAAGGTCTCGCCGTCCATGTCGATGCCGAGCTTGTCGGCAGACGCCTGGTCGGCCGGCTTCACCGTGAAGCTGAACTCGCGCATGTCGGCGTTCTCGAAGATCTTGGCGATCTCGATGCCACCGGCCGCCGCGAAGTCGAGCTCGCTCGCGTACTGGTTGGTGAACACGTTATTGGCAACCGTCACGCCGGTGGTGTAGCCGCCCGCGTTGTTGTCCTCGACCGTCACCGTGATGGTGGCCTCGTTCGTGGAATACGTGATGCCCGGGTTATCACCCGCGACCTCGGCCACCTTATATACATAGGTGCCCGGCGTGTCGTAGGAGATCTTCCCGAACGAGAAGGTCGCCTGGTCGTTGCCCTCGGCGTCCTCACCGGTGGCCGCGTTGACCGTCACCTCGGTCTGGGCGGGCATGGGCTGCTGGTCAAGCTCGATGCCGGCCGTGTTGGAAACGGCCTCGATCTTGAAGGTGAAGCTGTCGCCGTCCCACGCCTTGCCCGTGAGCACCTTGGTGAGCTGCACGTCGGCGGTGCCGGTGTCGACATCCGTCGAACCCGCATCGTAGGTGTTGGTGAAGATGGCGTTGCCTTCGAACGTGCCGGTCTGCTCGTTGTACGGAGCCTCACCGCCCGTGGCCACACGCACGACCTCGATGAAGGTGCCGGGGTTCTGCTGATCCTGGGTCTGCTCGCTCGTCACCTTGGCGGTCACGTACTTGGTGGAACCGTCATAGGTCACGCCGTTCTTCGTCCAGCCGGTGCCGGCCTTCTGCTCGGCCGAAGCCGTGCCGTAGGTCACGTCCGGATACGCGGCGTTCGTCGCGTCGTCCGGAATCACCTCGGTGATAGCGTAGCGATAGGTGTAGCCCACGTTATCGCTCGTGAACGTCACGTTGTCGAAGATCACGTCGCCGCGAATGATGTTGCCCTTGTCGGGCGCGGCCGCAGGAGCCTTCTCGGCAACCTCGCCGTCCATCTTCCAATCCTCGGACTGGGCGTCGAAGTCGTCGTTCGACATCCAGCCGGCAAACGTCATGTGGAACATGAACTCGTTGTCGGACATGGCGGTGTCGCGGCCGGTCAGCACCTTGGCGGCGTTGAACGAAACGCCCACCTCGTTCGCCGAGTACTTGTTGGTGAACGTGATGCCCTGGTCGCCGGCGATGTCAGACCACTCGCCGGAGCCCGCGGTCGGGCGCGACGAGAACTTGCTGCTCGTCACCTCGAGGTTGCCGTTGCCATCGTCCTCAACGACCACGGTCAGGCGGTACTGCGTCTGGTCGTAGGTCACGCCCAGGATGCCCGAGCCGGGGTTCGAAGCGTTGGGGTTGGTCTCGGCGATGAGGTAGCGATAGGTACCGGGCTGCGTAAACGTGAACACGTCCTTCGCATCGGGCGCCACGTCGCCGCCGGGGTAACGCTCGTCGGTGAAGGTGAACTGAGCGGAGTTGTCGGTCACCTTGGAACCATCCGCCAGCGGCTCGATGGTATCGGTGGTCTTTTCGGGCATGGTCGCCTCGACCACGCCGGGATCCATCTGCGTTTCGCCGTCAGGGTTGGTGCCGCGGCCAGCCGTCATGGTGAAGGTGAAGGCGTCACCCTGCTCCCAGGTGCGGCCGTCGAGCACCTTGTTGCCCTGCAGCGCGAAGTGCGCCGCACGGAACATGACGGGCTGCACGTTGTAGGTGTTGTCGAAGGTCAGCGCATCGCTGCCCTCTGCCACCGTGGCCGTCAGGGTGCCGTCGCCGTTATCGTTCACGTTGACCGTCACGGTCTTGACGGACGTGTCGTAGGTGATGCCGTCCTTGGTCGGGTTGTCGGTGCTCACACCCTCGGGCAGCACCTCGCGCACGGTGAACTTGAACGTGCCCGCGTGCGTGAAGATGATGTCACCGAAGGAAGCCTGATGGTTCTTGCTCTCGGCGGTTACCGTGATGCCAGGCTCATCGGCCTTGCCCGCGTTCTCGGGCAGAGCGATCCAGCCGTTATCAACGGCCTGCTTCGTCGGCTCGTCCGTGGTGTCAGCCGCGAGCGTGAAGCCGAAGCTATCGTCCGGCGTCCAGGGGTCGCCCAGGTTGCTCGTGTAGCTCTTGGTCACGGTGAGGTTGCCGTCGGCATCGCCGTCGAGCGAGCCAGACGCCTTGTATACGTTGGTGAACGCGGCAGCGTTGTCCACAGCCTGGTCGGCATCGGTAGCGGCATCGGAGTTGTCGTACACGACCGACTTGACCTCGAAGGAACCATCGTAATCATCGTCGGCGATGGTCACCGTCACGTTCGTCACGTGTTCGTCGTAGGTCACGCCGCCCAAAGTCCCCTTGGTCTCCGTGACCGTGTACTTGTAATCGCCAGCAGCCTCATAGGTGATGCCACTGAACACTGCGGTCTTGGGATCGCTCTTATCGGTGATGGTCACCTTGTTGCCGTCGCCCTCGGGCATGGGGGCGCCATCAACCGCCTCGAGGACGAACTCGAAGCTGTCGCCCTCCAGCCAATCACGGCCGGTCAGCGTCTTCTGGACGTTGATGCCATTGTCGGTGCCCGTGGTGATGGAACCAGCCTTGTAGCTGTTGGTGAAGGTCGGGTTGTTGGTTTCCTCGCCATCCAGCTCGGTAGTGGCCTCAAGCTGACCGCTGACCTGATCGTCCGTCACCGTGACCGTGATGGTCTGGGCGTTATCGTCGCCAGAAGCATAGGTCCAGCCAGCGGCATCCGTCGTGGTGTTCTCGACAACCTGGAATGTATAGGTGCCAGCCTTCGTGAAGGTCAGCTCGCCGAACTCGACGGTCTGCTTCGCCTCGTCGCCCGTCTTGTCTTTCAGGCCAGAGGTGGATTTGGTGATGCCATGCTCGTCGATGCCCGTCACAGCAGTTGCATCGCCTTCGATGAGCGTCAGGGTGAACTCGAAGTCGGAGAGCGCGGGCGCGCCCGTGACCTCCTTGGTCACCTTGAGCTGATCCTCGCCGCGCAGCGTCACGCTATGGGCATGGTAGCTGTTGGTGAACAGCGGGTCGTTGCCGTCAACCGTAGCCTCGAGCTGACCCTTGCCGTTGTCGGTGACCGTCACCGTGATCTGGTGGGTTGTCTTGTCGTAGGTCCAGCCGTTGGGCTCCTCGACCTTGGCGTTGTCCTCCGTCACGTCGAACACGTACACGCCCGGCTTGGTGAGCTTGATCGTGCCGAAGTCGGCGGCCTTGGTGTCACCAGCCTCAAAGTCGTCCTTGATGGTCACGGAGAGCTTGCCCTCGGTCAGGCCCTCAATACCGGCGGCTTTGCCCGCGGCCATGTCGGCCGCGGCGGCCTTCTCCGCACTCGCGTCGGCATTGAAGGTCGCGCTGAAGGTGAAGTTCGCCGAGTTCGGCGCGCCCTCGACCTTCTTCTGAACACCGATGCCCGACTCGGCATCCTGGGTCAGCTCGACAGGCGTCGTCGTGTAAGCGTTGGTGAACGCGGCAGCGTCTTCCACCTGCTTGTCGGTATCGGTGTTCGCGCCGTCGTTGTCGTAGGTCAGCTTAGCGACGAGCTGGCCCTCGCCGTTGTCGGTCACCGTGACGGTCACGAATGCCGCGTGCTCGTCGTAGGTCCAACCATTACGATTGACGCCATCGTTGAAGTCAGCTGCGCCAACCTCGGTGATCTTGAACTGGTACTCGCCCGTGGCGCTGAACTTGATGGCGCCGAAGGCGGCCGTCTTGGTGTCGCCGTCAGCGAAGTCCTCGGTGATGGAGGTCTGGCCGTCGAAGTCACTCTCAACAGCCTTGACGTTGTCCCACTTCTCGTCGTCCTTGTCGACCGGCTCGATCTTGAACTGGAAGTCCGTGGTGGAGGCAGCGCCCGTCACGGTCTTTCGAACCGTGATCTGCTGCTCGGCGTCCTCGCCGCCCACGACCACCGGATCGGCCGCATAGCGGTTAGTAATCTCAACCGGGCTGCCATCCACCTTGGCGATGTAGAGCTTGCCGTCGTACTTACCCTCGGCGTTGCGATCGGTTACCTCAACGGTCACCGTGCGCTCGCTCGTGTCAAACGCCCAGCCTGCATCCGCGTCAGGCGCGTTCTCCTGCACCGTGAAGGTGTAGGTGCCCGGCTTGGTGAAGGCCAAATCGCCGAACGTGAGCCTCTGGGACTCACCGGCCTTGATGGTGTCCGTCGTGTTGACAGTCATCGTGCCGTCCGGACCCAGACCCTTCACGTAACCTGCCATGCCAGTGCTGCTGTCAGCGAGCTTGAGCGTGAAGGTGTAGTCGGTCGCGGAATCCGCGCCCTCAACATACTTGGTCACCTGGATCTGATAATCGGCGTCCTCTCCCACCGTGGCAGGCGTCGGGTTGTATTCGTTGACGAAGCCGAAGGTCGGCGCGGTGTAGCCGTCGGCATCGGAGTCCGCCTTGTCAACGATGACTTCGTCCGCGGGCTCGCCCTGGGCGTTCTGGATCTTCGTCACCGTGGTGAGCGTGTGCATGGTGCCGTTGCCGTTGTCCACGACCTCGATGTCCACGCGATACTGGGTCTGGTCATAGGTCACCTGCGGGGCGCCGCTCTCGGTGACCTCGTCCACGATGTAGCTGTAGGTCTTGCCCGCATCGGTCTCGTCGAAGGTCACGCCCTGGAGCTTGTCCATGGTGATGGTCTGACCGGATGCAGCCGCCGTGTTCTTAAAGCTCGTATCGACCTCAGTCAGCTTCTCGTTGGCATCATCGGCAGTGGTCTTTCCGCTGTCATTTGCCACGCCCGTAATGGAGAACGCGAACTCGTCAGCATCCATCGGGCGGTTGGTGAGCTGCTTGGTCACCTTGATGCCGCCCTTGCCCTCGGCGCCGTAGTCCATGGACGCCTCGTAGGTGTTCTTGAAGTACGCGCCTTCGATCTCGCCTGCGTGCTTGTCATTGCGATAGGTAACCTTAGCCTGGAGCGTTCCATCGTGGCTGTCCGTCACGTTGACCGTCACGGTGCAGATGTTGGTGTCGTAGGTCATGCCGGCACCGTTGGCGGTCTCGATGTAGTCACCCTGACCGTCAGACGCGACCTCGTCCACGGTGAACGTGTACTCGCCCGTCTTGGCGAACGCCATGTCCTTGAAGAAGAAGTCAGCAGATCCGCCCTGCATGTCGGCCTTGGTAACCTGGACGACCTCCGCATCGGGCAGAATGCTCTTCGCGTTATCGTTCGTCGCCGTCAGCTGGAAGTAGAACGTCTCGTCGTCATGCATCTCGCGACCGGTAAGGGTCTTGGTGCCGTGGATGGCGGTATCGCCCTTGAGCTCGGCGTCGGCCGGGTCGTACTCGTTGTTGAACGCGAGGCCGGCAGGCGTGTCATACGGAGACAGCACGGTGGCGACCAGATGGGTCTCCTCCTCGGGAGTCCCCTCGCCCGTAGTGACCTCCTCGACCTCCACCTGAACGATGCGCTCGGTTTTGTCGTAGGTCATGCCCTGCTCGTCGCCGGCGATCTCGGTCACCTTGTACTCGAAGGTCTTGCCAACATCGTTGCCGTCATAGTTGATGGTACCGAAGGTGAAGTCATGGCCGGTGTTGGTCACCTGCTTGGTCGTGGTTCCCTCGGCAACGTCCGCGGGCATCGGGACGTCTGTTGCGTCAACCGTGTAGTTCACGGAGCTACCGCCCTTGGTCTCGTAGCCACCAAGCGCCTCGAGCTGGAAGGTGAACTTACCGTAGTCGATGCCGTTGCCGCCCGTAGTGTCGTTGTAGACCTTCGTGCCGTCGATGTTGGTGGGAGCGGAGTTCACGTCATACGTATTCGTGAACGTGGCGGTGCTGCCCTCAACCGGCACCGGGTCGGCGCCGGCCCCCATCGTGCCCTCATCGTTCTGGGTCTGCTGCAGCTCGACCTTGGAGACCACGAGCTTACCGTTACCGTCATCGGTCACCGTGACCACCACGCGGTAAATCGCCGCGGAGTAGTCGATGCCGTTGATCGGATCGGTGTCGTTGTCCTCAGTGATGTTGTAGCGATACTCGCCGGGTGCGGTGAACGTGATGTCTCCGAAGGAAGCCTTGTAATCCTCGGTCTGGCTGTTCACCGTGATGGTTGTGTCGGCAGGTTCGGGCGTGGTAATACCGTTCCCGGCCGTATTGCCCAGCCCATCGATATCAAACGTGAACTCGTCGCTGTCGCGCCAGTCGCGGCCCTTGAGCACCTTCTCCACGCTGAGTGTGGTGTTCGTGCTGAGGTTCACGTCGGCGGCGCGATACACGTTGTCGAACGTCAGGGAGACCTGCGTAGCGGACTCGATGGTACCGGTCACGATGCCGTCGGTGGTGTTGTCGTTCTGAACGCCATCCTGCGCCGTGGCATCCTTCACAGTCCAGCCGTTGTCGCCGACGCCCTTCTCGGTCACCGTGAACTCGGTGCCAACGGGCAGGCTGTCGATGCGAACCGTCGTGCCGCCCTTAACCTCCAGCGTCGCCTTGCCTTCGTTGAACGTCACATTGCCGTCAGCCTTGTCACCGACGTAGTAGTTATAGGTGCCGGAAAGCGGCTCGGTCTTACCCTCCTCATCGGAAGGCACGCTTGCCGTGATTTCGAACGTGAACGTGTTCTTTTCCGTATTCTGCTTGGTCTCGTCGGACGCGTTGCCCCAGTCGACCGTCTTCTTGATCTCGAGCGAACCGGGCATCTCGTAGTAGAGCTTGCCGTTGTTGCCGAGCGCCTGGGTGACCTCGTCGGTGTCGCTCCACGACGGGTTGAGCACGTTGGCCGCGGTCTTCGTTTCGTTCGAGTCCTTCCCGTCGGTCAGCGTTGCGGGACGGTCGGTGCGCTGGGTACCGGCGGGAATGTAGTAGGCACCGTCCCAACCATCCTCTTTCTGCATCGCGTTCCACTCAGCGGTGCCGCGCTGAATGGCGACGCCCGTGGAGCGCTCCTCGCCCGTGCCCTCGCTGGTCTGCACCCAGTAGGTGTCCTTCCAGTAGAGGGTGTTGTAATTACCGATGTTCCACTGAGTCGCCTCGGTGTTGCAGCCCTCGTCGACGTAGAGCGTGGTGTTCTGCGTGTAGTAGTAGAACTTGTTGCCCGCGTTGGGCTCGAAGGTCGCCGTCGTGAGACCGTCGGCTGCGCCGGCCGTGAAGTTGTTGGAATAGAAGTCGATGGTCTTGCCATCCGCGGACTTCTGGGAAGCCACGATAGCCGCGTACTCGTCGCTCGACGGTTTGTTAAGCGCCTCCTTGGCCTCAGCCTTCAGGCTCACGCCGTAGAACAGACGCACAGGATATGCCTGGGACACCGTCATGTCACCGGTGTCGGTATCAACGTTGTAGTTGCGCAGCGGGATAAGGGATGCAGGAAGGGTAACGGTGATGGTGTCGCCCGTGGCAAGGTCATCGCTGCGGGTAACCGTCACCGTAAGGTCGGCAAGATTCGCCGAACCGTACACAGCGTTGCCGTCAACCGTACCGGTGAAGTGATAGGTGTCGACGTTGCCGTTCGTCTCTTTGCTGTCACTTGTATAGATCTCGTCGCCATAGGCAAGCTGAATCTGGTCTTTACCGACGCCGGTGCCCGTCACCTGCATGTAGGAGCCGAGCTGATCGGTGAAGGTGAGATTACCCGGGGCGAGGTTGCCCTCGAGGGAGTTGTCAACGATCGGCGAACCAGAACCAACGTTCTCGGTGATGGAGGACGTGATGTCCTCGAAGACCTGATCGAGCTGTTCGGAATCTGTCGCAGCGAAGTAGTAATCGGGATTCGGCTCACCCTGGGCACCCGTCGTACGGTCGCCAAGCATGAGATCACCAAAGTCATCTGTCTGCTCGTAGTTCGGCTCATCCCAAGGGAACCACGAAGTATTCTCCGCGCACTGAGCATCTCTATAGTTGCTCGAAACAGCGTTCATGTATTTGTTGAAATTGCCGCTCGTGTCGCTCGGATCGGCATCCTGGAACACGCCGATACTATAAATCAGCGTGCCGTCTTGTTTCATGTCGTATGCATAGTTAATAGCTTCGGCGGCAACGGAACCGCTCCATTCGCTATATCCGGGTTCACCATCAGTGAAGAAGATAACGACCTTCTGCGCGTTGGCGCGGGCGCCGGTCAGTCCCTCTCCGCCATCCAACACACGCTTCGCATGACTCATACCGTAGTTCGCATAGGTAGAGCCAGCCGGCTCAAGCCTATCGATGGTATTTTTGAGCGTTGCAGCGTTATCGGTCGTGTATGGCGCAAGGTCAGACACGACCTGGGAATTGTTGTATCCGTCCCCATCTTTGTTGTTGCCGATGTTGTCACGGCTACCGCTGGCGAACTTCACCAGCGAGATGCGGTGCTGATTATTGGGATCTGTGATGCCATCGTTCATTTCGGCGACGGAATCAACAAATGCGTCCGCCGCGTTCTGCAGCGCATCAATCTTGCTGATGTTCTGACCGTGCCCGCGCGAGTAGAACTGAATGTGATCGGGATCGTTGTCCGCAGGCGAGGTCTTCGGCTCTACGTAGGTATATTGCGGATTCCAACCGCTTCCGCCGCTGCGGTACCGCCAGCCTTCCGGATCAGAATCCCACCGACCCGGCTCGAAATACTCAACCTGCTGCCAGGCTCCATCCACCTTGACGTAATAGGTTCCGCGATGGTTGCTCGGATAGGCCTCGGTATAGGTGTAGGTCGTGCCCATGCTTTGGGACATCGACCCGGACACGTCCAGCACCAGCACGATGTCGAGCGGCTTCGTCGAAACCGTCGTCGACTTGAGGTTGGACGTCGAGGACAGCGCCGAAAGGCTCACGATAAAGTCGGAGTCGCCCTTCGTGATGGACTGCCCGCTCAGACCTTCGTTGTCGTCGTTCTTGAACGTGTACGTGTCATCGAACACGCTCTTGTCGGTCCAGATGCGACCGACGTTCTGCGTTGACGGCTGATCATCGGGACGCGTGTACTGCGTCCAGCTATTCGTCGTATCCGGGTCGACCACCGTCTTGCCCGTGACGCCCGCGGCTCGCGCGACGCCTATGAACGACGCCACCGACACCACGACGAACAGCACGGCTGCGAGGGCTGCAGCCACTATCGCCCTAGAGCGCCCCCCCCCGCGGGGTTTCTTGTGGGTTCCTGCCATCAACATAACCTTCCCATCCCTTACCGACACGCGAACTACCATTACGCTGCATTTGCGCATATCTATCCCTACGCTACATGAGGATAGACATGCCTACTCTAATCCGCATTGCAAGGTCTGTAAACGAAAAATCGGCGGCTGACCTGCAGATATTTCATCAATACCCCCCACATCATTTGACGCTATGAGCCCATTTGTCTGCAGGGATGCCGTATGTTGGTCGCCGTGTGACATTTTGGTAGATTTGCGCTGCTCACCGCCTGAAAACGCACCCCGCCGGGCAGGGCGCAAAAAGCCCCGGGCGCGCTCGCCATCGAGCTGCACCCGGGGCTGTGGGAGGAAGGTCGCATCACCCGGCGCCACGCGGCTGTGCTCCGCGGCGGCCTTACACCATCCGGCGCACCGCACCCGCGCGCCGCGTGCTTACTTCGCCGTATCGCCGCGCTTCGCGCCCTTGCGGCTGAACACCTCTTTGAGCTGCGGCCCCGCCACCTGGATCATGATCACCACGATGAGGATGACGCCCTTGATGGTGTCCTGGATGAGCGCGTCCATCTTGAGGGCGATGATGATCTTGTCGATGACGTCGTAGGACAGCGCGCCGAACAGCACGCCGATCATGCGGCCGCGCCCGCCGCTCATGCTGATGCCGCCGAGCACCACGGAGGCGATGGCGTACATCTCGTAGCTCGAGCCGGTGGTGGCCGGGTCGGCGGAGGCATTCATCGCCACCCACAGAAATGCCGCGAGGCCAACGAGCGCGCCCGCGATGGTGAACACGAGCGTCTTCATGAGCGGCACGGAGATGCCCGCGAGGTGCGCCGCTTTGGCGTTCGAGCCCACCGCGTAGATCTTCTTGCCGAACTTCGTCGACGTGCAGATGTAGACGAACAGCGCCACCATGAGCACCATGACGATGCCGACGATGGGCACGCCCGCGATGCGCGCGTTGCCGAAGGTGTAGAGCGCGTCGTAGGCGCCGAGCTCGTTGGACATGCGGTACACGGAGCTGCCGTTGCCGATGAGGTCGCCGGGCAGGTGCTGGCAGGCGTACTGCGCCACGGAACGGTAGATGAGCATGGTCGCGAGCGTCACGATGAACGCCGGCATCTGCACCACGCCCACGAGGAAGCCGTTCACCAGCCCGCAGAGCGCGCCGAACGCGAGCGCGAACAGCAGCGTGAGCGGGATGGACCCCGTCATGTTGAACACCACGACCGAGAAGCCGGCCACGAGCGCGAGCATCGAGCCTACGGAGAGGTCGATCTCGCCGGTGAGGCACACGATGCCCATGCCGATGGCGATGGTGCCGATCACCGCGCTGTGGCGCAGGACGTTCATGCCCGCGTTGAGCGTGAGGCCGTTGTTCGCGACGGCGTACACCACCAGGATGGCCAGAAACACCAGCACGAAGCTGTACCGCTTCACGAAGCCGAACACGCTCGCCAGCCCCGTCGATTTCGCCTTTGCCTGCTCATTCACGATGGATGCACCTCACTCATTCATCCCGACCGGCTGGCCGTCGCCCGCCGGCAGGTCGTCGCTCACGGAGTTCGTCGAGTACAGCATGACGGTCTGCTCGTCAATCTCGTCATGTTCCAGGCGCTTCACGATGCGCCCTTCATACAGCACGTAGCACACGTCGGCGACCTCGCGCAGCTCGGGGATCTCGAGCGTGTTGATGATCACCGTCTTGCCGTCGCGCGCCAGGTCGAGGATCAGGTGGTAGATCTCGGCCTTCGCGCCCACGTCGATGCCCTGCGTGGGGTTGTCGAGCAGCAGCAGCTCGGCATCGGTGTTGAGCCAGCGCGCCATGAAGACCTTCTGCTGGTTGCCGCCGGACAGCGACAGCACGCTCTCGGCGCTGGAGTTCGCCTTGATGCTCAGCAGCTTCTGGTAGTGCTCGAAGCGCTCCTGCTCGCGGCGCTTGTTGATGATGGGCTGCGTCGCCGAGAGCACCTGCTCGGAGAGGTACATGTTCTCGAGGAGCGACATGTCCGGCACCACCGAGTTCTCCTTGCGGTCGGACGGCAGCATGGCGATGCCCGCCTTCATGGCCTCGTGGATCGAGCCGCCGGAGAGCTGCTTACCCATCATCGTTGCCGTGCCGCCGGTGGGGTGGCCGATGCCGAACAGGCACTGCATGAGCTCCGTGCTGCCGCAACCCATGAGGCCCGTGAGGCCGATGACCTGCCCGCGCGACACCTTGAGGGAGATGTCCGAGAACCCCGGGCCGGAATAGTGGTCGAGCTCAAGCACGGTCTCGCCCGCCGGACGCGGCTCCCAGGCCCCGCGCTCCGAGATGGCCGCGCCCACCATCATGCCCGTGACCTCGCGCGGCGTGGTGTCGGCGATCTTGCCCTCGCCCACGAACGAGCCGTTGCGGAGCACCGTGTAGGTGTCGCACAGCTCGAAGATCTCGGGCATCTTGTGCGAGATGAAGATGAAGGACGTGCCCTGGTCGCGCAGGCTGCGCACGATCTGGAAGAGGTGCTCCACCTCGGCCGTGTTGAGGGCGGTGGTGGGCTCGTCCAGGATGAGCAGCTTCGCATTGAAGAAGAGCGCGCGGCTGATCTCCAGGAGCTGCTTCTGGCTCTGCTTGAGGTCCGCGACGAGGGCCGTGGGGTCGATGTCCACGCCCAGCCGCTCGAAGAGCTCGCGCGCCTTCTCGATCATGCTGCGCTTCTTGAGCGAGAAGACCGGGCCGGTCTCCTCCTGCCCCAGGAAGATGTTCTCGTAGGCCAGCAGGTCATTGAAGAGGTTGAGCTCCTGGTGCACGAAGGCGATGCCGGCCTTCTCGACCGCCTTGATCGAGGCGCCGGTGATGTCCGCCCCGTCGAAGGTGACGGTGCCGGCGTCGGCGGTGTACGAGCCGGTGAGGATGTTCATGAGCGTCGACTTGCCCGCGCCGTTCTCGCCCAAGAGGGCGTGGATCTCGCCGCGCGCGACGTGCAGGTCGACGCCGTTCAAGACGGTGACGCCGCTGAACGCCTTGCGGATGCCGCTCATCTCAAGCAGATCCATAGCGCTCCTTCCCAATGCGATCTGTCCCCTTGTCGAATGGGTTGGTTGGGGACGTGTTCCTTTCAACCCATTTTCGGCGTCCCGCAGGTCACGCCCCGGCCGCCGCCCCTCCATATGCGCTCGCCGAAAGCAGCACCACTTCGGCGGACGCATACCAAACGGCGGCGCGACCCGCATCCGCCTCCCGGCCGAAGCCGCAGGGGGGCGAACGCGGATCCGCGCCGCGACGGGGTGCCCGCCCGCGTGCTGCTGGGGGCGGGCACCGGGATGCCTCTTACTCGAAGCCGACGTAATCGTCGACGTTCTCGGCCGTGACGTTCTCGCAGGCGATGACGTGGTCCTGCGGGACCTCCTTGCCGTCGAGGTGATCCACCATGTCCTGAATGGCGGTCTGGATCATGGACGGCGAGTAGGTGACGGACATGACGCCGCCGAGGTTCTCGGTGATGTCCTGGTAGCTGTTGCCACGAATGACCTCGTAGTACTCGTTCAGGCCGCCGCAGCCGGTGATGTAGGGCTTGGTCTCGTAGAAGACCTCCTTGGTGGCGTCGGTGATGCCGCCGCCGTTGAGGGCCTCGAGGATGCCCATGGCGAGCTCGTCGTCCTCGGCATACCACCACTTGATCTGCGCGTTGGCCTCGTCACCCAGCAGCGACTCGAACGCGGCCTTCGTGTCGGAGCGGCTCCAGTTCATGGCGCCGGACTTCTTGATGGCGGCGTCGATCTGCTCCTGCGTCCACTTCTTGTCCTCGGGCACGGTGGCGCCGTCGAACTCGAGGTTGCCGAGCAGGTAGTCGGTGAAGCCGTTGTCGCGCAGGGTGGTCACGGAGGAGGTGTCGCCCTGGTAGATGTACACGGCGTCGCCCGGGTTCATGCCGTTCTCCACGAAGTAGGCCGCGGAGCCGGCACCGATGCCGGAGTTGTCGCCCTTGACGTTGGCGACGGCGGAATCCTGGACGGCCTCGATGATGCGGTCGAACGCCACGTAGGGCACGCCCGCGTCCACGATCTGCTGGATGGCGGACTGGACGGTGTCATCGAGCGGCTGGATGACGATGCCCGCGACGTTGGAGAGGTCGCCGGCGAGGATGTCCTCGACCTGGGCGATCTGATCCGCGGCGGCGCCGGCGGTCTGGAGCTCGGCGGTGTAGGCGCCGGCATCGTTGATCTCGTCGACCTTCTCCTGCGCGAACACGCCCACCTGGCCGGTCCAGCCGTGGTCCGGCGAGGCCGTCAGCACGTAGATGTGGCCACCGGTGGCGGCAGCGGCGGAACCGGCGCCCGAGCCCTCGGCGGTCTCGCCGCCGGAGCAGCCGGCGAGCGCGGCGACCAGCGCGGTCGCGCCCGTACCTACCACGAACGAACGACGGGTGATGTTGCTCATAATGCGTTCCTTCCTTCCCTGTTTGGCCGCATTACCTTCGACTCGCCTGCCTTTTCCACAGACGAGGCTGAGTCCTAGATGACGAACTGGTCCATGTAGCGCTTCGAGAGTTCGACCGCCTGCACCAGGCGCTCGCGGGTGCCGTCCTCGAAGAAGCGGTCCTCGATCTCCAGGCAGCAGTCGCCGTTGTAGCCCACCATGGTGAGCTGCGACACGAAGTCGCTCCAGTCGACGTCGCCGTACCCCGGGATCTTCGGGTCCATGATGTCGAGCGGGTAGGCCATGGTGCCGCGGCGCGCGAGCTCCTCGGGCTTGAACTTGATGTCCTTGAAGTGCACGTGGTAGATGCGGTCGGCGAACTCGCGGATGGCCGCGCCGCAGTCGATCTGCTGCCACACGAAGTGGCTCGGGTCGAGGGCGAGCCCCAGGTTCTTGCTCGGCAGCACCTCGAAGACGCGCTCCCAGTTGGCGGGCGTGGTCATGATGTTCTGGCCGCCCGGCCAGTTGGACGCGTCGAAGAGCATCGGGCAGTTCTCGATGCACACGAGGATGCCCTCCTGCTCGGCCACGTCGAGGATGGGGCCCCACACGCCGGGCAGGATCTCGAGGTTCTCCTCGAAGGTCTTGTCCGTCACGCGCCCGATGAACGTCGTGACCTTCGGCACGCCGAGCTTCGCGGCGGCGCGGATGGTGGTGACGAGGTGGTCGTTGAACACCTTGCGGCGCTCGGGGTCGGGGTCGAGGTTGTTGGGGTAGTACGCGAGCGCGCAGATGTCGATGCCCTTCTCGCGGGCGTAGTCGAGGATGTGCTGCGCGTAGGCGTCGTCCTCGATCACCCGCTCGGTCTCGATGTGCGTCACGCCGGCGTACTTGCGCTCCGCCTTGCCCTTCGGCCAGCAGGCGACCTCCACGCACTCGAGCCCGAGGCGCGCGACGTCATCCATCATCTCCTCATACGTCCAGCCGTCGAAGAGCGAGGTGATGAATCCCATCCTCATAGCGCGTTCTCCTTCCATGTAAAATTACCCCAGGGGTTTTTTGACATTGCCCCGGTGCTAGCCGATCTCGATGGTCTTACCGGTCTTGCTCGACTCGATGCTCGCGAACACGGCGCGCATGGCGGGCAGCACGCTCGACGCGGGGATCGCAGACTCGGTGCCGTCCTCGAGGCAGGCGACGAAGGCGTCGATGATGCCCGAGGCGGTCTGGTTGTCATTCGTCTGGATGGCCTCCACGTCGTAGAGCTCGCGCTCGCCGTCGCGGCGGTCGATGACGATGGAATGCGCCGGGTCGTCGTAGATGCGCATGACGCCCTCGGTGCCGTAGATGACGGTGGAGTTGTCCTCCGGGCCGTAGTACGTCCAGCTCGCGGTCATGGTTCCCACCGCGCCGCCGCTCATCCGGTAGATGCAGACGGCGTTGTCGTCCACGCCCACGAGGTTGCCCTCCGGGTCGCGCTTGTCGAGCGTGGTGACGTGCGCCGTGGTGGAAACGACCGTCTGGCCGATGAGCCACTGGATGAGGTCGGTCTTGTGCACGCCCAGGTCCGCCATGGCGCCCATCGCCGCGCGCTTGGGGTCGAAGAACCAGCTACCGGTGCCCGGGTCGACGCTCCAGGTCTCCGGGCCGCCGTGGCCGAAGGTGGTGCGGAACGTGAGCACCCGGCCGATGCGCCCGGCGTCGAGGAGCTCCTTGGCGCGGATGTGCGCCTTCGCGAAACGCTGGTTCTGGTCGATCATGAGCTGCTTGCCCGCGCCGTCCGCGGCGGCGACCATCTGCTCGCATTCCTCGAGCGTGATGGCCATGGGCTTCTCGCAGAGCACGTGCTTGCCCGCCTGGAGCGCCTTGATGGTGGTCTCGGCGTGCGTGGCGTTCGACGTGCAGACGCTCACGGCGTCGATGTCCGGCGCGGCGAGGAGCTCGTCGAGCGTCTCGTACGCCGTGGCGCCGTAGCGCTCGGCCAGCTCGCGGGCGCGCTCGAGGTTCACGTCGTAGAGGGCGACGATCTGCGCATGAGGGTTCGCCTCGTACTCCGGGAGATGCCGTACCTGCGAGATCTTTCCGCATCCGATGACGCCGACGCGAACCATGGTGCTCCCTTCCGCCGATGCGGCGCATGTCCGCATGCTTCCGCTTCCTCGAAGCGCCCGGACGTCGTTGAATCAACGAGCGGGCGCCGAATATACCCCGAGGCTCGATACTGGTGTGAAATTTCTTTCATTCCATATCGACATTTCTTTCATTTCCGATGATACCGGGGCGGTACGCACCTGCTGTTTTTTCAATCCGCGAACGGTAATAATGCGGTGCTCAACGGCGGGAATATATCGGTAAGCGTTGTGTTTGAAATTTTTTCATTCCGCTGACGGAAAATCGGGGGCGCGGCAGGCACGCACGCCTAGAATGAAAGGGGCGTCGTGGCAGGTGTGCACGCGGGCGAAACCCTCGCGCCGCAGCCGCGCACGGCCCGCGCCGACCCTCAGGCTCCCGGCTCGCACCCCGCGGGCGCACATATATATGTAAGGAGAGCTCATGGCGAAGAAGATGACCATCGACCTCGTCGCGCAGCGCGCGGGCGTCTCCCCCGCGACCGTCTCGCGCGTCATCAACCACCCGGAGCTCGTGAGCGCCAAGACTCTCGCGCGCGTGAACGCCTGCATCCGCGAGCTCGGGTACGCGAGCCTCGTCGACCGCTACGGCGCCGTGCGGCCGCCCGAGGAGCGCGGCCCCATCGTGGTGAACATCCCGTGGCTCGACAACCCCTTCTACAGCGAGATCGTCCACGGCGTGCGCGATTCCGCGCGCACCGCGGGCTACGACGTCCTCATCTCGTGGGACACCCCGCGCCAGAGCACCGTCGAGGCGTATTGCGCGAGCCTGCGGCGGAGCAACGCGAGCGGCCTCATCACCCTGTGCTCGCTCTCGACCGAGACCATCGAGCGCATCGACGCGACGCTGCCAACCATCCAGTGCGCCGAGAACAACCCCGAGACCGACGTGCCCTACGTGACAATCGACGACCGCTCCGCCGCGCGCGCCGCCGTCGAGCACCTCATCGCGTGCGGGTGCCGGCGGCTCGCCATCGTGAGCGGCCCCGAGTCGTACAAGTACGCCCGCGGGCGCATGGAGGGCTTCCTCTCGGTGGCGCGGGAGCATGGCATCGACCTCGACCCGAGCTGGATCCTGCAGGTGCCCGACAACAACTACGAGCTCGCGTGCGCGGCGGCGTGCCACATGCTCGAATCCGAGAACGCCCCCGACGGCGTGTTCGCCTGCTCGGACACGTACGGGGCGGCCGTGATCCGCGCGGCGCGGCGGGCGGGGCTCTCCGTGCCCGACGACCTCATGGTGGTGGGGTTCGACAACATCGACATCGCGACCATGACAACCCCGACGCTCACGACGGTGAACCAGCCGCGCTACCGCATGGGATATTCAGCCTGCAACCTGCTGCTCGAGCGCATGCGCGGCGGCACGCCCCGCTCGATGACGCTCGAGACCGAGCTCATCGTGCGCGAATCCACCACGCGGCGGTAGGGCTAGGGCGCGGCGGGCGGCGGGTGCGCAGCCGGGACGGGTGCCCGGGCTTGTCGCGCCCTGCCCCGCGCCCCAGCCCGACGTGCGGTCCGTGCGGGCATTGTGGCGAAATAGGAAACTGCGCGGTGCGCGGGCGCTGTCACGACCGGTGCGTACTATGCTGGTAGCGCACGCTGGTCCATAAGTCCGCGATGAAAGAAGGAAATCATGACAAACGAGACCGCTAGCACCGCTCTGCCACTCTATCAGCGCGAGGGGGCGTATATCCCGCGCGTCGCCGCCGTGCACGACCTGTGCGGCTACGGCAAATGCTCGCTCGGCATCGCCATCCCGGTGCTCTCCGCCGCCGGCTGCGACGTCTGCCCCGTCCCGACGGGCATCTTCTCGAGCCACACCGCGTTCCCCGGCTGGTACATGCACGACACGACCGAGATCCTCACCGACTACCTCGCCGCCTGGCAGAAGATCGGCGTCCAGATCGATGCGGTGTACTCGGGCTTCCTCGGTGCGCCGGAGCAAGTCGAGCGCATCCGTGACCTCTACGCCATGTTCCCCGAGGCGCTGCGCGTGGTCGACCCCGTCATGGCCGACCACGGCAAGGTCTACCCCACCTACACGCCCGAGCTCTGCGCCGCGATGACCGAGCTCGCCGAGGGCGCGGACATCCTCACGCCCAACCTCACCGAGGCCGCCATCATCCTCGATGAGCCCATCGGCGACGCGTGGGCAGGCGAGGACATCGACGACGCTGAGGCGCGCCGCCTGGTGGACGCGCTCCTCGAGAAGGGCACGAAGACCGTCGTGCTCAAGGGTATCCAGCGCGGCGACGGGCTCATCCGCAACTTCGTGGGCACGCAGGGCGGCGCCTTCTTCGAAGTGAGCAACGAGCTTCTGCCCTACATGCTCCACGGCACCGGCGATCTGTACTGCTCGTGCCTGCTCGCCGCCATCATGGCCGGGCGCTCGCTCGACGAGGCCGTGCGCTTCGCCGGCGACCTCGTGCGCGACGCGATGATCGTCTCCTCGAAGCAGCCCGATTTCCAGGCGCGCGGCGTGAGCTTCGAGCCGCTGCTGGGCAGGGTCGCGGCGCTGCTGGGATAAACCGACGCCCACGTGGCGCATAATTGAGTTTTTGCGGGGCGCTGCAGCCAAATTGCGGCGCCCCGCGCGTTTTTTTGCACCGCAGGCGACCTCGTGGCGCCCTTACAACACCTCCGCAGCAGCCTCGCCGAACCAAATTGAACGAAACGAACGTTTTATAAGGGGTGTGCCAAGTAGCCGGGAAAGCGGCAACTCTG
>CAPI01000041.1 GCA_000333815.1 [Collinsella] massiliensis | reverse complement strand
CCGCGCTCGCGAAGGGGCGCGGGGCAGCCGCCGGGCGCCGCGGGCGGCACAGCGCGGGCGGCCTCTTCGTCGTCGGCGACACCACACCGGTCGCGCCCGCCACGGCGGCGGCCGCCATCCGCCTCGCGCGCGAGCTCACGGGCGCCGCCGCGCACGGACACCGCAGGGCGCAGGCTCCCCTCGCCTGCCTCGCCCGCAGCGAGGGGTCGCTCCGCGTGCTCGGCGATGCCGCCGAGACCCTACACGTCGAGCTCGGCACCGACGCGCTCGCCCTCGCGGTGTTCACCGACGCCGCGGGCGCCGCGAGCACCGCAAACCACGCAGGCGCAGCAGCCGCCGCGGAACCCACCGCCCCCGCGCCGCGCACCGCCGGCACGGTCGACGTGGGCGACGGCAAGCCCATCCCGCTCATCATCCCGGAATCCGAGCAGTTCGCGCGCCGCCTCATCAAGGTCGCCCGCCTGCGCCGCCGTTGGGCGAAGCGCGCGGGCGTCACCTGCTACCGCGTGTACGACGCCGACCTGCCGGATTATTCCGCCGCCATCGACCTGTACGAGGGCGCCGACCGCACGCCCGGCCGCTGGCTCGTCGTGGCCGAATACGCCGCGCCGCGCACCGTCGACCCCGAGCGCGCGCAGAACCGCCTGCTCGACATGCTCGCCATCGCGCCGCGCGTCCTCGACGTTCCGCCCGAGCACGTCCATGTGAAGACGCGCCAGCGCTCGCGCGGCGGCTCGCAGTACGGCCTCCAGGCGTCCCCGAACGCGCGCGGGCACGCGGGCGCGGAACCCGTCCTCATCGAGGAGGGCGGCCTCACGTTCGCCGTCGAGTTCGGCGAGCGCCTCGACACGGGCATCTTCCTCGACCATCGCCTCGTCCGCGGGCTCGTGCGCGAGCACGCCCGGGGCGCGCGCAGCTTCCTCAACCTCTTCGCCTACACGGGCACCGCGACCTGCTACGCGGCGGACGGCGGCGCGGCGCAGACGTGCACCGTGGACCTTTCGAACACCTACCTCGACTGGGCCGAGGAGAACATGCGCCTTAACGGGTTCGACGGGCGCGCGCACCGGTTCGTCCGCGCGGACGTCCTGGCCTGGGTGCGCGAGCAGCTGCGCCGCGGCGAGCGGTGGGACCTCATCTTCTGCGACCCGCCGACGTTCTCGAACTCCGCGCGCATGGGCGAGCGCACCTGGGACGTCCAGCGCGACCACGTCGAGCTGCTGAGCGACCTCGCGGGCCTGCTCGCGCCGGGCGGCGAGGCGATCTTCTCGTGCAACCTCCGCAGCTTCAAGCCGGATGTCGAGGCGCTCGAACGCGCGGGCGTACACCTCGAGGACATCACCGAGGCGTCCATCCCCGAGGACTTCCAGCGCAACAAGCGCATCCACCACTGCTACCTCGTCACCTCAACTACCCGCTGATGGGTCATTTGGGGACGTGTTCCTTTCAACCCATTTTGGGGCGCGGGAGAGAAGATGGGTTGGTTGGGGACGTGTTCCTTTCAACCCCCTGTTTGGTGCACCGGACAAAAATGGGTTGAAAGGAACACGTCCCCAACCAACCCATCTCGCAGCGGGGGACGCATATCGCTATAATGGCCGGACAGCGGCATACGCTGCCGAAAACCGCTCGCAAGAAGGAGTTCAACGCAATGGACAAGCAGACCAGGGACGCTGAGCCGGATCACCCATCGAAGACCGATGGGGTCGCGGCACCCGGATCCACCGGAAGCATCTCGCTCAAGCGCTCAAAGAAGACGGCCGCCGGCGTGCGGCACGAGCGCAAGACCATCCGCCCGCCGAAGACCATCAAGGGGGCGGAGCACCCCAAGGCGCACACCATCCCCATCAGCCTCGGCGCCATGCTCGTCACCATCGGCGTGGTGTACGGCGACATCGGAACCTCGCCGATGTACGTCACCAAGGCGCTCCTCGCCGGCAACGGCGGCATCGGGAGCGTCACGCAGGAGTTCGTCCTCGGCTCGCTCTCGCTCGTCATCTGGACGGTGACGCTGCTCACCACGGTGAAGTACGTGCTCATCTCCCTCAAGGCCGACAACAGCGGCGAGGGCGGCATCTTCGCGCTCTACAGCATCGTGCGCCGCTTCGGCCGCTGGCTCATCATCCCCGCCATGCTCGGCGGATCGGCCCTGCTGGCCGACGGCGTGCTCACCCCCGCCGTCACCATCACCACGGCGGTCGAGGGCCTGCGCACCATCCCGCAGATGCACGCGCTCATCGGCGACAACCAGACGAACGTCGTCATCATCACGCTCGTCATCGTCTGCATCCTCTTCGCGGTGCAGCGCGCGGGCACGTCGAAGATCGGCCGCGCGTTCGGCCCGGTCATGACGTTCTGGTTCCTGTTCCTGGGCGGCGTGGGCCTCGTCTCGATGCTCTTCGCCCCGCAGGTGCTGCTCGCCATCAACCCCGTCTACGGCATCCGCTTCCTGTTCTCGCCCCACAACCACGCGGGCATCATGATCCTGGGCAGCTGCTTCCTCGCCACCACCGGCGCCGAGGCGCTTTACTCCGACATGGGCCACGTGGGCAAGGGCAACATCTACGCCACCTGGCCGTTTGTGAAGGTGTGCCTCATCCTGAACTACCTCGGCCAGGGCGCGTGGCTCCTCGCCAACCAGGGCAACTCCGCCCTCGTGGGCATCGAGGACCTCAACCCCTTCTTCCAGATGCTCCCCGACATGATGCGCCCCTTCGGCGTGGTGCTCTCCACGCTCGCGGCCATCATCGCGTCGCAGGCGCTCATCACCGGCGCGTTCTCGCTCGTCTCCGAGGCGAGCCGCCTCGACCTCATGCCGCACCTCCAGGTGTTCTACCCCTCCGAGACGAAGGGCCAGCTCTACATCCCGCTCGTGAACAAGGTCATGTGGGTGGGCTGCATCATCGTGGTGCTGCTGTTCCAGAGCTCCGCGCACATGGAGGCGGCGTACGGCCTGGCCATCACCATCACCATGCTCTGCACGACGGTGCTGCTCTTCATCTACCTGCATAGCGTGCGCAAGCTCAAGGTCTTCCCGTACGTGTTCGTGGTGTTCTTCGTGATGCTCGAGGGCTTCTTCTTCGGATCGTCGCTCACGAAGTTCTTCCACGGCGGCTACTTCACCATCCTGCTCGCCGCGCTCATCATGAGCGTCATGCTGTGCTGGTACGCCGGCACCGCCGTCGAGCGCCGCCAGGCCACGCTGCTGCCCGTGCGCAACTACATCGACCAGCTCGCCCGCCTGCGCGACGACAACACCTACGACCTCGTGGCGGACAACCTCGTCTACCTCACGAACGGCACGAACACCGACTACCTCGACCGCGACATCCTCTACTCCATCCTGGACAAGCACCCCAAGCGCGCCCGCGCGTGGTGGTTCGTGAACGTCGAGGTCATGGACGACCCGCACACGTTCGCGTATTCGGTCGAGAACTTCGGGACGGACTACATCTTCCGCGTGCACATCTTCCTGGGCTACAAGGTGAACCAGCGCGTCAACGCGTTCCTCCGCCAGATCGTGCAGGACCTCTCCGCGTCGGGCGAGCTGCCGCCGCAGAAGCGCGACTACTCCGTGTACAAGCGGCCGAGCACCATCGGCTCGTTCCAGTTCTGCATGCTGCGCAAGACGCTCGCGCCCGAGAGCGACATCGACAGCCGCGAGCGCACGGCGATCGCGCTGAAGTACGCCATCCGCAGCTTCGCCGGGTCGCCCGCGCAGTGGTTCGGTCTGGAGAACTCGAGCGTGTTCGTGGAGTACGTGCCGCTGTTCACCAAGTTCAAGAGCGTCTCCAAGCTCACGCGCATCGCTCCGAACGAGCGGCCGTAGCGGAGGAGAGCGAGGGTCGCGGGCGCGTCGCGGCGCGCACCGACCTTGCCTCCGCGCCCGCCCCAGAGCGCGCCCCATACGCCCCGTGCACCCCAGCACGTTTTGACCGGGATTTCCGGCGAAACGTACCCGGGGAGCACGGGGCGTTCGCACAGGCCGTGCATTTTCTGCGCGGCAGCGGTTTTTCCCAGCAAAACGGGGGCGTGTCGATAGAATCTCGACAATCGCGGAGTATCATGGGCAGTCGCTTATGTCAGCAGTCCGTGAAGCGCTCGTAAAGCCTTTGCAGCCGGCGCTTCCTCCGTCATACGTGAAGGGGCTCCCATGCTCGTAGCCATCATCTCGTTCGTCGCCGCCATCGCGAACGTCATCCTCGCCGTGCGCGAGATCCGCACCTGGCGCGCGACCGCCCAGACCGCCGGCGCAGCTGCCGAGGCGGCGGCCGAAGCAGGCGAGGCGGCAACCACTCAGGCTGGCGCGACCGAGGCCTCAGACGCAGCCGCGACCCCTGCGCCCACCCCCGCCCCCGCGCGCGTGCCCTTCCGCGCGAGCGGCATCGTGTGGGCGATCGCCTTCCTCGCCATCCAGCTGTTCATCGGCGTGTGGGGCGCCCTCGGCCTCGTGCAGAACGAGCCCGTCGCCCCCATCATCATGAACGCGGTGCTCATCGGCTGCACGCACCTCGCGCTCGCCCGCCCGCGCCTGCGCGACCGCTTCCTGGCCACCTTCGAGCCTGGCGGGCGCTGGCCGCACCCGCAGGCGGCGTGCGCGCTCACCATGGTCGCCGCCGGCATCTTCACCACGCTCGCGCTCGAGCTCCCCAGCAACCACGACCTGCTGTGGATGTACCCGCTCTGCCTCCTGCTCGAGGTGTTCCTCGTCACCGCCCTCGTCGCCGGCGCGTTCTACCTCTTCCAGCGTCGCGGCGGCGCGGCGGCCGTCGTCTCGTTCATCTTCTTCGCCATCGGCATCGCGGAGTACTTCGTCATCACCTTCAAGTCGCAGCCCATCCAACCCGGCGACCTCACCGCCATCGCCACGGCGGCGGCCGTGGGCGGCGGCTACATCTTCAGCATCACCTCGTACTGCCTCTACGGCATCGTCGCGCTCGCCCTCGCCATGCTCGCGAGCGCCTACGCGGCGCTCTTCCGCCCCGCCCGCGGCGAGCGCACGCGCAAGCAGATGCTCATCAACCTGCTCGTGGGCGTGCTCTGCCTGGGCGGCGTCATCGGGCACACCGTGTTCATCGACTACTACAACTTCCTGCACATTCAGGTCTACACCTGGCGCCCGCTCGAGAGCTACTACCGCATGGGCTTCATCCCCTCGTTCATCTCGAGCGCGCAGACCATCCAGCCGCGCGAGCCGCAGGGCTACTCCAAGAGCGGCGCCGAGGACCTCATCGAGTCCTATGCCAGCGAGTACGACGAGGGCGAGGGCGCGACCGAGGAGCGCGCGGCCGCCTCGACCCAGTTCGACAGCGTGCAGCCGTCCGTCATCGTGGTCATGAACGAGACGTTCTCCGACCTCTCGTGCTACCAGAACCTCCACGCCGGCTACGAGGGCCCCGAGTTCTTCAACAGCATCGACGACGCGGTGCAGCGCGGCGACCTGTACGTGTCGGCCTACGGCGGCGGCACCTGCAACACCGAGTTCGAGATGCTCACGGGCAACTCTATGGCCTACCTGGGCAACGGCGTCTACCCGTACACCATCTACAACCTCACGCACGCCGAGAACCTCGCCCAGCAGTTCAGCGACCTGGGCTACGACACCACGGCCATGCACCCCAACCACGCCACGAACTGGAACCGCGAGAACGTCTACCGCGACTTCGGGTTCGACGAGTTCCTCTCCATCGAGGACTTCCAGGGCGCCGACACCCTGCGCGGCATGGTGACTGACGCCGAGACGTACGACAAGATCATCGAGCTCCTCGAGACCAACGAGGACCCGCAGTTCATCTTCGACGTGACCATGCAGAACCACTCGGGCTACGACACGGGCCTCATCCCCTACGACATGCGCACGGACTACCTCATCGACGGCACGTACGACCCCGAGGTCAACGAGTACCTGGCGCTCATCGAGCAGTCCGACGAGGCGCTCGAGGACTTCCTCGCCCAGCTCGAGCAGATCGACCGCCCCGTCGTGGTCGTGTTCTTCGGCGACCACCAGCCGTTCTTCCCGTCCGACTTCAACGACGAGTGGTTCCAGGACGAGGACGACGCCACGCATAGCGAGCGCCTGTACCACACGCAGTACGTGATCTGGGCGAACTACGACATCGACGGCCGCGCGCAGGAGAGCGACGAGGTCGACATCTCCACGAACTACCTGGGCGCCGAGCTCATGGACCTCATCGGCGCGCCGCTGTCCGACTACCAGAAGGCGCAGCTCGCCCTGCGCGCGAACCTGCCGGCCATCAACATGATCGGCTACCAGGACCGCGCGGGCGTGTGGCACCTCTCCGACGCCGCGGTGAACAAGAACGCCGGCGACGCGTTCAAGGCTGCCGCCAAGGCGCGCGAGGACCTCGCGAAGATGCAGTACCTCAAGCTCTTCGACCACGGCGACGGCGTCTACACCAAGACGCTCCAGGGTGCGGCGAACGAGACCAACCCCAACCTCGCGCCCGGCACGACGAAGATCCAGTAGCAGGGCAAGGAGCAGAGATTTTATGGCGGGCGCTCGCGTGACGGGCGCCCGTTTTTTCATGAGGCGAACCCGCCCGTCAGGATTGTGATAAAAACCAGCCTGTCTGGGTTTTATCACTTTGAGGCTGGATGATAAAAACCAGCCTGTCTGGATTTTATCATTGGGTCGAATCGCCGCGCAGGCGGGCGGTGATGCGGTCGAGCACCTCGGCGGGGACGCCCGCGTAGCCTTCCAGGTAGTCGCGTGCCGAGCCGTAGCGCTCGTGCAGGTGCTCGACGGTGCGCTCGATCTCGTCCGCATGCGCGACGAAGAGACTCTTCGGTATGCGCTTGCGCAAGACGACCGTCGCGAGCGTGCGCTGCAACCACATGCTCGGCGTCATGACGGAGCCCGTCGCCACGTAATCCCGCACGATGTCCTCGTCCGACACGCCCGCGAGCCCCAGCAGCAGCATGGCGATCACGCCGGTGCGGTCCTTGCCCGCGCGGCAGTGGAAGAGCGCGCAGCCGGGCTCCCCACCCAGGTCGAGCGCCTCGAACACGAGCCGGAAGCTCGCCGCGTCTTCGTCCAGGAGCTGGCGGTACACATCGAACATGCACGCCGGGATCTGCCCGCGCATGCCGGTCGAGTTGAGCTGGTCGAGCATGGGGATGTGGATGTATTCGGCCCACGCGTGGCCGGGTTTGGAGAAGGGATCCGGCCAGATGCGCGTCTCGAACGAGCTGCGCACATCGATGACGCGGCGCAGGCCGTACTGCCTGAGGGCGTCGAAGCCCGCGCGCCGCAGGCCGCCGAGCGTCCCGCTGCGCAGGAACGCGCCATATGCCGTGCGACCGCGCGCGCCATCTTCGGTTGTATAGGGGTAGCCACCGAGGTCGCGCACGTTCCGCGCACCACGCAACTTCAGCCTGATGAGCTCGTCCAGTTCAGGCACCTCCGATCGAGTTGCTCACTATGTATCCTACCGTTTACACGGGCGTGACACGGCGAGCATTCAGTAAGGGTTGCATCAGGGCATATTAGTGTGCGAGGGGCGCGGGCGGATGAACGCCTCGCGGCCGTGCCGCAGCCTGCGAGCGCGCGACCCGTCTGCCACCCCGCAGCCAGCCGGGCGCGACGTCCACCGTGCCCCGTCCACCGCGCCCGCCCCCACCTCGTTGCCACACGCGCCCGGTATAATGGGGTGCCAGCGAAACCGCACGTTCCACGTCTCGAGGAGGCGTTTGTCACCTATGACCCAAACCGACCGCACCGACACCCCCGCCCTGCCGCCCGTCACCCTGGGCGCGCTCGCCCGCGTGCTCACCGCCGCGGGCCTCGACGCCACGGCGAGCGAACCCGACGCGCCCGTCCGCGGCATGACCGTCGACTCGCGCGAGATCGAGCCGGGCAACCTCTTCGTGTGCAAGGGCGCGGCGTTCAAGCCGGCGTTCCTCGCGAGCGCCGTCGAGCGCGGGGCAGGCGCCTACCTCTGCGACGCGAGCAAGCTCGACGAGCTCGCGGGCGCGGTGCCCGGCACGCCCCACCTCGCCGTCTCCGACGTGCGCCGCGCGATGGCGCTCGTCGCGCCCGAGGTCTACGCGCACCCCGAGCGCAAGCTCCGCATCGTGGGCATCACCGGCACCAAGGGCAAGTCCACCACCGCCTACATGCTCAAATCCATCCTCGATGCGGCGGATATGACCCCCTCCATCCTGGGATCCATCGAGACGGACGACGGCGTCGAACACTTCGAAAGCCACAACACCACGCCCGAGGCGCCCGAGCTCTGGCGCCACCTGCGCAACTCCGTCGACGCCGGCCGCGACATCATGGTTATGGAGGTCTCGAGCCAGGGGCTCAAGTACGACCGCGTGCTGGGGCTACCGCTCGACATCGCCGTGTTCCTGAACATCGGCCGCGACCACATCTCCGGTATCGAGCACCCTAATTTCGAGGACTATTTCTCCAGCAAGCTGCGCATCTTCGAGCAGTGCGACACCGCCGTGGTGAACCTGGGCAGCGAGCACGCCGAGCGCATCCTCGACGCGGCCGAGCGGGCGCGGCGCGTCATCACACTCAGCGCGCGCGCGGATGTGCCTGCCACGTACCAAGCGCGCGCGATCGCCCCGACGCCCACCGGCTGCGCCTTCGAGCTCGTCCGCAGCGACGCCCCGGGTGAGGCCACCGCGCCGGTCGCGCCCATCGAGCTCGGCATCCCCGGCCTCTTCAACGTCGAGAACGCACTCGCGGCCATCGCCTGCGCGCAGCTGCTCGGCGCCCCCGATGACGCCATCGCGCGCGGCCTCGCCCACCTGCGCGTCCCGGGGCGCATGGAGGTCGTCGCCTCGCGTGACCGCCGCGTGATCGCCATCATCGACTACGCGCACAACGAGCTCTCCTACCAGGCGCTCTTCTCGTCCATGCGGAGCGAGTACCCCGACCGTCGCATCATCGCCGTGTTCGGCGCGCCCGGGGACAAGGCCGTCGAGCGGCGCGAGGCCCTGCCGCGCGTGGCCGGCCAGTACGCCGACCTGCTCATCTACACGGAGGAGGATCCCGCGCACGAGCGCGTCGAGGACATCTGCGCCGAGCTCGCCGCGCACACGCCCGCGGGCGTCGCGCACCGCATCATCTGCGACCGCGAGCAGGCGGTCGAGGCAGCCATCCGCGATGCGTACGAGCACGACGGCGAGAGCCTGGTGCTCCTGCTGGCCAAGGGCGACGAGACCCGCCAGCACCGCGGCAACGAGTACCCCGAGGTCAAGAGCGACCTCGCCCTCGCGCGCGAGCTCATCGACTAAGGCCCAGCCGCTAACGCGGGGGTGACGGCGCGGTCGTGCGGTGCCGTCAAGGCCGCGCAACCCGGCTTTTCATGACAACGGGGAGACGTTGCCGCCTCCCCGTTCCAGGTTGTATGCACATATGCGCGAATAACGCGTACGCGCCCCGCGCGCGTGCTGCCGGCCTACTGCGCGCCGGAATCCGCCGCTTCCCCGGCGGCCTGCCCCTCGCCTGCGGCCTTCGCGGCCTTCTTCGCGGCGGCAGCCTTCCGGGCCGCCTCGACGCGCGCCTGCTGCTCGGGCGTGAGCTCGCGCTTCGGCTTCGCGGCTCCGGCAGCCGCACCAGCGCCCGTGCCCGCAGCGCCGCCCTTCGCCGCGCCCGCGCCCGCCGCCTTCGCGGGCTTCGCCGGCATGTCCTTGTGCAGCGTGACGGTCGTGAGCTCCGTCGTGGGCTCGGTGGGCCACAGCCCCATGCTCAGGCAGTTCTTCGGGCACTCGTGCGTGCAGCTCGCGCACTGGATGCAGCGGTAGGGGTCGATCGTCCAGTCGCCCGCCTTGCGGTCCACGGCGATGGCGCCCACCGGGCACACCCGCTGGCACATCCCGCACAGGATGCACGTGTCGATGTCGTTCACCACGTGCCCGCGCATCTGCGGGAAGAGCTTCTCCACATCGCGCTTCTCGTACGGATAGCGCACCGTCGCCGGCTTGTGCACGAGCGAGCGCAGCGTCATCTTTCCCAGCTTGAAGGTTCCCATTCCCGCCTACCTTTCCGTGCAGCTGATGCACGGGTCGATGGTGAGGATGATCATGGGCACGTCCGCGAGGTCCACGCCCTGCAGCGCCCTCACCAGGCCGCCGAGGTTCTGCGAGGTCGGCGTGCGCAGGCGGAAGCGGTCGAGGTACTTCGTGCCGTTGCCGCGCACGTAGTAGAACGCCTCGCCGCGCGGCTGCTCGATGAGCACGTGGCTCTGTCCCTCGGGCACGACCTTCGCCTTGGGGTTCCCGCCGATGCCGTCGCTCGGCATCTTGGCCACGAGCTCCTTGATGATGTCGATGGCCTGCGGGATCTCCGCGCAGCGCACCTTGCAGCGCGCGTAGCAGTCGCACTCGTTGGAGATGATGGGCTCGAAATGCTCGAGGTCGCCGTAGGCGCCGTACCCCGTCGTGCGCATGTCGTGCTCCACGCCGGAGCCCTTCGCAAACGGCCCCACCATGGAGAGCTCGAGCCCGTCCTCGAACGAGATGTAGCCCACGCCGCACAGGCGGTTCTTCACCGTGACGTCGTTGAGCATGGTGTCCACGATCTCGTTGTAGTCGCGCTTGAGCCCGTCGAGCTTGTCGCAGATGGCGCGCAGCTCGGAGTCCTCGATGTCGTGCGCCATGCCGCCCACGATCATGATCGAGAGGATCACGCGACCGCCGCAGGTGCGCTGGAAGATGTCGAGGATGGTCTCGCGCAGGCGCCAGCAGTGGTTGAAGAGCGCCTCGAAGCCGAACGCATCGGCCAGAAGCCCCAGCCACAGCAGGTGGGAGTGGATGCGCGAGAGCTCCTCGAGGATGGTGCGCAGGTACTCCACGCGGCGCGGCATCTCGAGACCCAGCAGCTTCTCGGTGGCGCTCACGTAGCCCCAGCCGTGGCCGACGCTGCAGATGCCGCAGGTGCGCTCCGCGACGTAGACGAACTGGTTGAAGTCGCGCTTCTCGACGAGCTTCTCCAGGCCGCGGTGCACGAAGCCGATCTGCGGGATGGCCTCGATGACGTGCTCGTCCTGGACGACGAGGTCCAGGTGCACCGGCTCCGGCAGCACAGGGTGCTGCGGGCCGAAGGGGATGACCGAACGGGTCGCCATGCCTACTCACCATCCTTTGCAGCGGCCTTGGCCGCGCGGGCAGCGAGCGCCGCCCGGACCTTCGCCGCCTTCTCGGGGTCCATCGCGGCGAGCTTCGCCTCCATCTTGGCGGCGCGGTCGTCCGCGG
>CAPI01000042.1 GCA_000333815.1 [Collinsella] massiliensis | reverse complement strand
CCCTTTCGCGCACTTTGGGATCCGCGGGTGCGGAACGGGCGCCGTGTGGCCGCTGCAAAGCCCGATTCGGGTGCGAAATGGACGCCTCGCACGCGCCACAAAGCACAGCTCGGGTGCGAGCACGCGTCGCAACGCCCCCGCCCGCGCCCGAAACGCCCTAATTTACTCTGCCTGGAGCCCGTACTCCCGCGCCAGCTGCTCCCACGCGGGCAGCGAACCCTCGATGACCTCGGCCGCCACGCAGTACCCCACGCGGAGCCAGCCCTCGGCACCGAAGCTGTTGGACGGCACGGGCAGCAGCTCGAAGGCACGGGCGCGCTCGCAGAACGCCTCCGCATCGGGGTCGGGCGAGCGAACCCACAGGTAGAAGGCACCGTCGGGCTCCACATAGGAGTACCCGAAGCGCTTGAGCGCGCCGCACAGCATATCGCGGTTGCGCGCGTACGCCTCCACGTCGGACGGCACGTCCACGCAATCAATGACCACGCGCTGGAAGAGCGCCGGCGCGCACACGAAGCCCAGGCACCGCGCCGCGCCCGCGACGGCGCACATCACGCGGCGGCCCCAAGCGCTCGCCTGTGGCACGAGCACCCAGCCGATGCGCTCGCCCGGCAGCGAGAGCGACTTGCTATATGAGTAGCACACCGCCGCGTACTCATAGAGCGCGGGAACCCAGGGCACCTCGGCACCGTAGGTGATCTCGCGGTACGGCTCGTCGGAGATGAGCGCGATGGGCTGCTGGTTCTCCCGCGCGGCGGCGCGCCCGGCGTTCGCCTCGTCGAGCACGCGCGCGAGCGCCTCGAGGTTCTCGCGCGTGTAGACCACGCCCGTGGGGTTGTTCGGCGAGTCGATGATGACCGCGGCCGTGCGCGGCGTGATGGCTGCCGCCACCGCCTCGACGTCGATCTGGAAGGTCTGCGGGTCCGCCGGCACCTCCACGCAGGTCGCGCCGGCCGTCTCGATCCACACGCGGTACTCGGGGAAGTACGGCGCGATGACGATGACCTCCTCGCCCGGGCAGGCCACCGCGTGGAGCGCGCACGAGACGGACGCCGCCGCGCCCACCGTCATGAAGATGTCGGCCATGCCGTACGACGTGCCGAAACGCCGGTTGAGCGAGTCCGCCACCGCCTGGCGCGCCTCGGGCATGCCGGGCGCGGGGGTGTAGCCGTGCAGCACCTCGGGCGGCAGGGTGAGCGAGCGCTCGATGCTCGCGCGCACGGCGTCCGGGGCGGGCACGCTGGGGTTGCCCAGGCTGAAGTCGAACACGTGCTCCGCACCCACCTGCGCCTTGCGCTCGTTCGCGTAGCTGAAGATCTCGCGGATGACCGAGCTTTCCGCACCGCGCGCGTACATCGCCTCGTTGACCATGGCAACCCTCCTGACCGGGCGCCGCCGCGCCCCTCGTTTCACCTGCCCATCGTAGCAAACAGGGCGGGGCACGGAGGTGGCGTCGCACATTTATTACTAGGGGACGCGCCGGGGTGATAAAAAGGTGTCAGTCACCTATTTATCATCAGGGAAGAGCGAGCTGGGCACCGGGGGGCGCAACGGCTGCCTCGTGATAAAAAGGTGACTGACACCTTTTTATCACCCCGGCGCGTCCCCTCCCCCTCCGCCCGCTCCCCCGGAAATAAAACGAAATAAGAAAAATTACTTTGGTACCTTGACATCTCATATACCGGTAGTAGCCTATTCAGGCGCTAAAAAATTACTTAGGTACCTACGAAATCTGAAGGAGGCGTTGAACCACATGGTCGAAACCATATCGGACGACCAGTCGCATGCGCAGGCGCAGCGCGCGGAAGAGGACGCGGCGGCGGACGAACCCGCAGATCAGCGGCCCGCGGCGCCCCAGCAGCCCGCGGCCGCCAAGCCCGCCCAGACGCCCGCCCCGAACGTGCAGCCCACGCCCACCCGCGAGGAGCTCATCCTCCGCGGCCTGGGTTTCTGCGGCCACTACCTGCACTTCCACGAAGGCGGCCGCTCCGGGCGCGAGCCCATCCTCTGCATGCTCCACCGCGCGGGCGGCAGCATGTCGCAGCTTGAGCTCGGGAGCCGTTTCGAGCTCAAGCCCGGATCGCTCTCAGAGATCCTCGCCAAGATCGAGACGGCAGGGCTCATCGAGCGCACCCGCGACCCGCGCGACCGCCGCGCGCTTTCCATCCACCTCACCGAGGCGGGCGAGCAGGAGGCGCTCCGCGCCATCGAGGCGCGCAAGGCGTTCCGCGACCAGGCATTTTCGAACCTCACCGTAGAGGAGCAGGACGAGCTCGTCGTCTTGCTCGGAAAGATCCGTAACCGTTGGGAGGAACTTGCATGATCAAAACCCTCATGGCAAGCATCCGCGAGTACCGGCGCGCAGCCATCGCCACGCCCATCATCGTGACGGGCGAGGTCGTCATGGAGGTGGCGATCCCCTTCGTCACCGCGCAGCTCATCAACGTCATCCAGGCCGGCGCGACGCTCGGCGAGATGCTCCCCTACGCGGGCGTGCTCGTGGGCATGGCGCTCGCCTCGCTGGCGTTCGGCATCGGCGCCGGCATCACGTGCTCGCAGGCCAGCTGCGGCTTCGCGAAGAACCTGCGCCACGACGTGTTCGCCGCCGTGCAGCGCTTCAGCTTCGCCAACATCGACCAGTTCTCGGCCTCGTCGCTCGTGACGCGCCTCACCACCGACATCACCAACGTGCAGCTCGCGTACATGATGATCATCCGCACCGCCGTGCGCTGCCCGCTGCTGCTCATCGCCGGCATCGTCATGGCCTTCATCATGGCCGGCCCCATGGCCTTCGTCTTCGTGGTGATCGTCCCCATCCTGGGCTTCGGCCTCTACAAGGTCGTGCGCACCGTGCACCCCATCTTCCGCTCAGTGTTCCATAAGTACGACGCGCTCAACGAGTCCATCGAGGAGAACGTCACCGGCATGCGCGACGTGAAGAGCTACGTGCGCCAGGACTACGAGAAGCAGAAGTTCGGCGTCGCCGCGCAGGACGTGTGCCGCGACTTCACGCGCGCCGAGAAGATCCTCGCGCTCAACACGCCCATGATGAACTTCGCCGTGTACACGGTGTTCGTCGTGGTCATCCAGTTCGGCAGCTACCTCATCATCTCCAGCAAGGGCACGCTGCTCAACGTGGGCCAGTTCAGCGCCCTCACCACCTACGGCTTCATGATCCTCATGGCGCTCATGATGGTGTCGATGGTCTTTGCCATGATCGTCATGGCGCAGGAGAGCGCCGAGCGCATCGTGGAGGTCATCGAGACCGAACCCACCATCGAGAACCCCGCGCACCCCGTGACCGAGATGGTCGACGGCTCCATCGACTTCGACCACGTGACGTTCAAGTACTCCGAGAAGGCCGAGCACCGCGCGCTCGCCGACATCGACCTGCACATCAAGAGCGGCGAGACCCTCGGCGTCATGGGCGGCACCGGTTCGGCCAAGACCTCGCTCGTGAACCTCATCAGCCGCCTGTACGACGTGACCGAGGGCTCCGTCAAGGTGGGCGGCGTGGACGTGCGCGACTACGACCTCGACTACCTGCGCAACAACGTGGCCGTGGTGCTGCAGAAGAACGTGCTGTTCAGCGGCACCATCAAGGAGAACCTGCGCTGGGGCGACCCGGACGCCACCTACGACGAGCTCGTCGAGGTGTGCAAGCTCGCCCAGGCCGACGAGTTCATCCAGACCTTCCCCAAGAAGTACGACACCTACATCGAGCAGGGCGGCACGAACGTCTCCGGTGGCCAGAAGCAGCGCCTGTGCATCGCGCGCGCACTGCTGAAGCACCCGAAGGTCCTCATCCTGGACGACTCGACCTCGGCCGTGGACACCAAGACCGACGCGCTCATCCGCGAGGGCCTGGCGCAGTACCTGCCCGAGACCACCAAGATCATCATCGCGCAGCGCACGAGCTCCGTGGAGCACGCCGACCGCATCCTCGTGCTCGACAACGGCCACATCGCCGGCCTGGGCACGCACGACGAGCTCATGCAGACCTGCGACATCTACCGCGACACCTACGAGCAGCAGAACCGCACCGGCGCCGAGGAGGACCTCGGCGACGACTCCGTCGTGGAGGGCGAGGAGGCGGCCGAGGGCGCCGTCACCGAGCAGCTGCCCGAGGCTCCGGCAACCCCGGACGTGGCGGGCACGGTGATCGCCTTGGAAGAGAACGCCAACCCGGAGGGAGGTGCCGCCGATGAGCAGTAGCAACGCGGCCGAAACGGCCTTCAAGAACACGCTCGGCGTCAACACGCCCGAGCCGCCCGAGCCCGAGGACACGCGCCAGAACGTCGCCGGCCGCAAGAAGCTGGCGCCCAAGAAGACCGGCGTGCGCGGCAAGACGCTCGCGCGCCTCATCAAGACGCTCTTCTCGTTCTATCCCAAGGCGCTGCCGCTCGTTATCTGCTGCATCGTGATCTCGGCCATTCTGTCGTCGCTGCCGGCCACCTTCATGCAGCGCGCGCTCGAGATCGTGACCGCCACCTGGCAGTCCGGCGACTGGCAGTCCGTGGCCGGGCGCATCGGGTCGCTCGTCATCACGCTCATCGGGATCTACGTGGTCTCGCTCATCCTTAACTTCACCTACACGCGCACCATGGCCATCATCACCCAGGGTTCGCTCGAGAAGTTCCGTGAGCGCCTCTTCGACCACATGCAGGACCTGCCGATCAGCTACTTCGACACGCACCAGCGCGGCGACATCATGAGCCACTACACCAACGACATCGACGCCCTGCGCCAGATGATCGGCCAGTCGCTGCCCAACATCACGCTCACGATGGTCACGCTCGTGTCGGTGTTCTGCGTCATGATCTACTATAGCGTCTGGATGGCGGTCATCATCGTCGCGGGCGTGCTCTTCATGGCCTACATGACCAAGGTGCTGGGCTCGCGTTCGGCGCGCAACTTCGTGGCGCAGCAGAAGGAGATCGGCATCGTCGAGGGCCACGTCGAGGAGATCATGAACGGCCAGCGCGTAGTGAAGGTGTTCTGCCACGAGCAGGCCGCGCAGGAGGACTTCGACGTGCGCAACGAGGAGCTCTTCCGCGCGAGCCGCGCCGCCAACATGTACACCAACACGCTCGGCCCCATCCTCATGAACCTCGGCAACCTCATCTACGTGGTCGTCGCGCTGGTCGGCGGCGTGTTCATCGAGATGCACGTGCCCAACCTGTCCATCTCGGGGCTGCCCTTCTCCATCGCGGTCACCGTGCCGTTCCTGAACATGACCAAGCAGTTCGCCGGGCAGATCGGCCAGATCTCGCAGCAGATCAACTCCGTGGTCATGGGCCTCGCCGGCGCCGAGCGCCTCTTCGAGCTCATGGACGAGGAGCCCGAGCACGACGAGGGCTACGTGACGCTCGTGAACACCAAGATGGTGAACGGCGAGCTCGTGGAGACGACCGACACCAAGAGCGGCCGCTGGGCGTGGAAGCACCCGCATCACGACGGCCGCGTGGAGCTCGTGCCGCTGCGCGGCGACGTGCGCCTGAACGACGTGGACTTCGGCTACAAGCCGGGCCACACGGTGCTGCACGACATCTCGGTCTGGGCGAAGCCCGGCCAGAAGATCGCGTTCGTGGGCGCCACCGGCGCGGGCAAGACCACGATCACGAACCTCATCAACCGCTTCTACGACATCGCCGACGGCAAGATCCGCTACGACGGCATCAACATCAACAAGATCCGCAAGGACGACCTGCGCCGGTCGCTCGGCATGGTGCTCCAGGACGTGAACCTGTTCACCGGCACCGTGATGGACAACATCCGCTACGGCCGGCTCGACGCCACGGACGAGGAGTGCATCGCCGCCGCGAAGCTTGCCGGCGCGCACGGCTTCATCGAGCGCCTGCCCGAGGGCTATAACACCATGCTCACGGATAACGGCTCGAACCTGTCGCAGGGCCAGCGCCAGCTGCTCTCGATCAGCCGCGCCGCCGTGGCCGACCCGCCGGTCATGATCCTGGACGAGGCCACCTCGAGCATCGACACGCGCACCGAGGCTATCGTGCAGAAGGGCATGGACGCGCTCATGAGCGGGCGCACCACGTTCGTCATCGCGCACCGCCTCTCCACCGTGCGCAACTCCGATGCGATCATCGTGCTCGACCACGGCCGCATCATCGAGCGCGGCAGCCACGACGAGCTCATCGCGAAGCACGGCGTGTACTACCAGCTCTACACCGGCGCCTTCGAGCTGGAGTAGGCCGAGCTGGAGAAGGCTGCTCGGCAGGGCGGGGGCGCGACCCGTGGCCGCGCCCACACGCCCCCTTATCTCCTGGTTTTGCATATTCCAGGAGGTAGGGGGCGTTTTTCTCTGCTTACTGTCCGGATTTGCATATTCCGGGAGATACGTCATAGCGCGCTGGAGCAAACGCTGGAGAACGTCCACCGCGCGTTGAGATTACCACGCGCTGGGGGTAGTCCACCACGGGCGCGGCGGCTCGTCCGGCCGTGCGCGATAGTCGCGCGGCACAAGGGCGCCCGGCGTCACGCCCGCCGCCGTGAGAATCTGCCGCAGGCGGCCGCGCGTTCGCACATCGCTCCACGTGAAGCGTGCGACGGGCATGCCGAGCAACGTGATGTGCGATTCGCGCTTCCGCTCGCTCAGCAGGGCATCGACCGTCGTCCTTTCGCCCAGAAGCGTCGGATCGACGTACTTCCCCTTGCCGTCGAGTTCGCCGATCACCGCCTTCCCGTTACGTAGCTCGAATACGAAATCGGCGAAATACGTGCCCTGCTCATCGACGGGGTCGCAAAGCTCGCGCTGCAGGTCGGTGGGCACAATGCCCTCGCAGATCATGACGCCGCGCGCGACGGATTCGCCGCCGCTCTCTGCGCGGGCATCCGCATAGGCAGCAACCTTGCGCGCCGTGCCGACCCCCTTCCGCCGGGAGGCGAGCTTCTGCACGATCTCGCCCAAGAGCCCGCGATCGATGCCGAGCCTTCGGAGCAAGCCGTCTGCCACCGCAAGACCGTCGATGAAAGGTGACGAGCACATGCTTTCGACCGCCGCCTGCACCATCGGGGCGACCTTGATGCCGTCGACGGTGGTGGTGTCCGGGGTCGAAGCCGCATGGCGCGCGATGCGGGCGGCGCTTGCCGTGGGCGAATCGGCGCTTGTATACAGGTGAATGGTGCCGAGCTGGCTGAAGCTGACCGGAAGACCGTGCAGCAGCGCTGCGCTCGTCGAGCAGATGACAGCATCGGGATGCGCACGGGCATACCCGCGGATGATGTGCAGCTCGCGTTCGTTCTGCCGGAGCCCATCCCAAGACGCAGCAGATGCGAACAACCGAGGAAACGGCTCGACGACCTCGTCTTCCAGCGCATGCCGACGGAGTAGGCGCGCCTCTTTGTCGCTGTGCGGAGCATAGCAGCGGCGCTCGGCGAATGCGGCACCCAGCCGCTGACGTACCCCGAGCCATTCTTGCCTCGTGCGCCCCATCGTCCCTCCCCACCGGTAGCCACGCCCTTGAAATACCAGCGTAGCGGGGGTGTCTGAGGAAGCCTAGTGGGCGCGAATCTTGCAGGAATCTGGCACGAATCTGACAGGGCACCAAGCTGCGCGTACGGGCTCTACCAGGGGTGATGTGGAAAACCCATTCGGCAAACGGAAGATTTTCCGCCGCGAGCGGTGCGCAGGCGGAGATACCGCGCCGCCATCGATGCGCCTGTGCTGCAGTCGATGCGCCGCCGTCGATGCGCGGCCGTATCGTCGCGTTGCGGTATTGCCCCGCGGTATCTCCCTGCAGTACTGCCCCGCAGCATCTCCCAAAATATGCAAATCCAGACAATAAGCCCGTCCGAACAAGCTCTTATCTTCCAGAATATGCAAATCCGGGAGATAAGGTCGACGCGGTGCAGCGACCACGGCGGAGCGGCCAAGGTGGACACGCCGCGGAGGGGCAGCATCGCCCGCGCGGCGGCAGGCCTACAGCAGGCCGAAGTGCTCGAGCGCGGTCACCACGCCGTCGTCCTGCACGGGGTCGGTCACGTAGGCGGCGCGGGCCTTCACCCCGGGCATGGCGTTGCCCATCGCCACGAATGTCTCCACCGCGTCCGCCATGGGCAGGTCGTTCTCGGAATCGCCGAACGCGAACGTACCCTCCCGGCCGCGGCCCAGGCACTCGAGCGTCCGCCGCACGCCGTAGCCCTTATCGACACCCTTCGCCGTGAACTCCACGATACCCAGCCCCAGGTCGAAGAAGCTGAAATGCTCGTCGAAGAACGCCGGGTCGACGGCCTTGAGCGCCTCGAGGTCGCTCGCGTAGATGACGAACTTCGTGAAGTGCATGTCGGTCTTGGCGCGCAGCTCCTCGCGCGTGCGCACGATGAGGTCCGCCGCGCCCTCGCCGTAGATTGACTCCGCGGGGGCGTAGGCCACGTCCCCGCCCGTGGCCTCCAAAAGCACGGGGACGCCGCTCGCGTCGGAGCAGGCGGCGACGCGGTCCGTGAACGCGGGGTCGACCGCCTCGTCGAACAGGATCTCGTCGCCCAGCGACACGCAGGAGCCGGCGGAGGAGATGATGCCCGAGGGCTCGAGCGCGAGCAGCGAATCGGCCATGAGCGCGAGCGGACGGCCCGTGCAGATGAACGTCAGGTGCCCGCGTTCGCGCAGCTCGTGGAAGGCGCGCGCGACGCCATCCGACGGGCGCGCGTTCGCGACGGTCTCCTCGACGCTCACGCCCGGCTTGTGGTAGATGAGCGTGCCGTCCACGTCGAAGAACAGGATGCGGGGTGCCTCGCTCGCGTGCGATGTCATATGCGATGCCTTTCTCTCTCGTCAACAGGCAGTATTATGCCCAAGTCCACCGCGTTTCGCAGCGCGATAGGTACAATTGAGCCACCCGATCGACCACCAGGAAGGTGCATCATGGAATGCTACGCAAGCTGCCCGGCGTCATTCGAGCGCGCGCTCGCCACCGAGCTGCGCGGGCTCGGCGTGCCGCGCGTGCGGCCGCTCAAGGGGCGCGTCTCCTTCGAGGGGTCGGCGCGCGACGCGTACCGGGTGTGCCTGTGGTCGCGCCTCGCGAGCCGCGTCTACCTCGTGATCGGGCGCTTCTCCTGCGCCTCGGCCAACGACCTGTACGACGGCGCGTACGAGCTCCCCTGGCCGAGCATCCTGAAGGCCGGCGCGAGCCTGGCCATCTTCGCGCAGGGGACGAACGACGCGCTGCGCAACACCCGCTTCAGCGCGCTGCGCGTGAAGGACGCCATCGCGGACCGCATGCTCGCGGACACGGGTGCGCGGCCCGTCGTGGACACGCACGCCCCCGACGCGCGCCTCTCGCTCACCATCCGCGGCGGGCGCGCGAGCCTGGCGCTCGACCTCTCGGGCGAGCCGCTGTTCAAGCGCATCCCGCGCAGAGTGCTAGCTTGCGCGCCGTCCGGCGTGGACATCCTGCGGCCGGATTATGCGGCGCTCCTTCTGGCCGAGGTCGGCTGGCAGGCGGCGTGCCGGGGGGATGAAGCGCGGGCGGATGAGAAGGGCGCGGGAGCGGCGGTCGAAGCTGCGGGCGCAGATGAGGCCGCGGGGGCTGGCCGGATGTCGGAGGCCGCGGCAGTCGAGGCCGCGGGCGAAGGCGCGGTTCCGGAAACTGCAGCCGCGGCAGATGCCGAGCGACCCGGGCGGCAGCCCCTCCCCCGCCTCATCGACTTCGCCTGCGGCGAGGGCGGCGTGCTGCTCGAGGCAGCCGCCATGCTCGCGGGGCGCGCGCCCGGCGTCGCGCGGACCCGCTGGGGCTTCCAGGGCTGGGCGGGTCACGACCCGGCGCTCTGGCGCGGGCTCCTCGCCGAAGCCCGTTCCCAGGAGCGCGACGGCGCGGAGCTCGCCGGGCGCATCGTGGCCACCGACCTTGACGACCGTGCCCGCGCGGCAGCGAAACGCCTGGTGGAAGCCGGTGGCTGGGATGCGGCCGTGACCTTCGCCGAAC
>CAPI01000043.1 GCA_000333815.1 [Collinsella] massiliensis | reverse complement strand
GGGGGTGCGGACAAAAAGTTGGACGCCGGGAGGCGTCGGGACGGGGGTCCGCATGCACGACAGGGACGACGTCGAGCTTGCGCTGATGGCGCTCGAGGAGGGGTGGACGCGGGCGGAGGCCGGCGCGCTGGTCGGGGTCTCGGGGCAGACGGTGTCGAGGTGGGCCGCGGGCCGCGTCCCGCACGAGCGCCGGGCGGGTAGAATCGTCTACAGGGAGACGATCAGGGAGGTGCCCGCCGTGAACGCCGGGGAGAGGGCCGCCTACGAGGCCGCCATGACCGAGAACATGCTGCTCAGGGCGGTGTTGGACGACCTAAAAGGGGGAGGCTCGCACCCGGGTTCGATGTCGAACAGGAGAAAGTGCGAGCTGGGCGAGAGATTGCGCGCGGAGACCGGCCTGCCCCTCCGCGAGATCACCGCTTTCTTGAGGATCTCGAAGAGCTCCTATGAGTACCACCGGGCGCGGCTCGGGCGCGACCGCGACGCGGCGCTCCGCCCCCTCGTCGGGGAGGCGTTCGCGGCGGGGCGGGGGGCCTACGGCTACCGGCGCGTGCACGCCGAGCTGCGCGCCCGGGGCGTCCGCGCCTCGGAGAAGCGCGTGCGGAGGGTCATGCGCGAGGAGGGGCTCGAGGCGGCCCGGCCGCGCCGCCGGCGCTACAGCTCGTACGCCGGCGAGGAGGGCATGGCGGGGGCCCCGAACCTGCTGCTCTCCGACCCCGCCCGGGACCTCCACGACTTCTCGGCCGCCCGGCCCGGCGAGCGGCTCGTCACCGACATCACCGAGTTCAGGCTCCCGGACGACCCGAGGAGGGTGTACCTGTCGCCCTGCGTCGACCTCTTCGACGGCGACGTCGTGGCCTTCTCGGCGGGCACGAGCCCCTCGAAGGCGCTCGTCGCGGAGATGCTGGCCGGGGCCGCCGCGGCCGTCGGCGGCGGCTTCCTGCTGCACTCGGACCGCGGCTGGCACTACCGGACGCCGGACTGGGTCGCCGAGTGCGGCAGGCTCGGCGTCACCCGGTCCCTGTCGCGGAGGGGGCACTCGCCCGACAACGCGGCGATGGAGGGCTTCTTCGGGAGGCTCAAGGTCGAGTTCTTCCGCGGCCGCGACTGGGGCGGCTGGACGGCGGAGGCGTTCATCGGGGAGCTCTCCGGGTACATCCGCTGGTACCGGGAGGGCAGGCTCAAGGCGTTCGCCGAGGGCGGCGGGACCGTGTACGATACGATAGCGGGGCGCAGGGCGCGCCTCGGGACGGCCGCCTAGGCCGGTCCAAGAAATCGTCCGCACCCCC
>CAPI01000044.1 GCA_000333815.1 [Collinsella] massiliensis | reverse complement strand
CATCCCCGCTTGCGCCCGCCGGGATTTCTGGCATTATATCTCCTTCCGCGCGGCCGAGCGAGAGCCGCGCCGGCGCGTACCTTGGGAACCGGATACCGCGAGGCGCACGAGCGAGTGATCGCGAGTGCGCGCTCGGAGGGGAGATGGCGGGAGCCATCTCCGGAAAGAATGTAGCGATGCACTCGAACCAGTACAGGGAAGAATAGCAATCTTCCCCGTCATCCAGGACATCGCCCAAACGGAATGGAATCCGATCGGCGTTTAAGCCGGCCGGAGCGGGCCTCGCGCCCGGCGCCCCCTCGGGGGCTCTGGACGGAGAGTTCGATCCTGGCTCAGGATGAACGCTGGCGGCGCGCCTAACACATGCAAGTCGAACGGCACCCACCTCCGGGTGGAAGCGAGTGGCGAACGGCTGAGTAACACGTGACCAACCTGCCCCCCGCACGGGGACAGCCGCGGGAAACCGCGGGTGATACCCGGTGGCCCCGGGCGGACGCATGTCCGCCCGGGCATAGCTCCGGCGGCGGGGGATGGGGTCGCGGCCCATCAGGTAGACGGCGGGGTGAAGGCCCACCGTGCCGACAACGGGTAGCCGGGTTGAGAGACCGACCGGCCAGATTGGGACTGAGACACGGCCCAGACTCCTACGGGAGGCAGCAGTGGG
The DNA here is from genome assembly GCA_000333815.1 of [Collinsella] massiliensis. Taxonomy (GTDB): domain Bacteria; phylum Actinomycetota; class Coriobacteriia; order Coriobacteriales; family Coriobacteriaceae; genus Enorma. The sequence goes on along the minus strand of CAPI01000044.1, from coordinate 4,468 downwards.
GAATCTTGCGCAATGGGGGGAACCCTGACGCAGCGACGCCGCGTGCGGGATGGAGGCCTTCGGGTCGTGAACCGCTTTCAGCAGGGACGAGACTGACGGTACCTGCAGAAGAAGCCCCGGCTAACTACGTGCCAGCAGCCGCGGTAATACGTAGGGGGCTAGCGTTATCCGGATTCATTGGGCGTAAAGCGCGCGTAGGCGGCCGCGCAGGCGGGGGGTCAAATGCCGGGGCTCAACCCCGGCCCGCCCCCCGAACCGCGCGGCTTGGGTCCGGCAGGGGAGGGTGGAACGCCCGGTGTAGCGGTGGAATGCGCAGATATCGGGCGGAACACCGGTGGCGAAGGCGGCCCTCTGGGCCGGCACCGACGCTGAGGCGCGAGAGCCGGGGGAGCGAACAGGATTAGATACCCTGGTAGTCCCGGCCGTAAACGATGGACGCTAGGTGTGGGGGGACGATCCCCCCGTGCCGCAGCCAACGCATTAAGCGTCCCGCCTGGGGAGTACGGCCGCAAGGCTAAAACTCAAAGGAATTGACGGGGGCCCGCACAAGCAGCGGAGCATGTGGCTTAATTCGAAGCAACGCGAAGAACCTTACCCGCGCTTGACATATGGGTGAGCCCGGGGAGACCCGGGGGCCGAGAGGAGCCCATACAGGTGGTGCATGGCTGTCGTCAGCTCGTGTCGTGAGATGTTGGGTTAAGTCCCGCAACGAGCGCAACCCCCGCCGCGTGTTGCCATCATTCAGTTGGGAACCCACGCGGGACCGCCGGCGCCAAGCCGGAGGAGGGCGGGGACGACGTCAAGTCATCATGCCCCTTATGCGCGGGGCTGCACACGTGCTACAATGGCCGGTACAGAGGGTTGCCACCCCGCGAGGGGGAGCGGATCCCGAAAGCCGGCCCCAGTTCGGACCGGGGGCTGCAACCCGCCCCCGTGAAGTCGGAGTTGCTAGTAATCGCGGATCAGCATGCCGCGGTGAATGCGTACCCGGGCCTTGTACACACCGCCCGTCGCACCACCCGAGTCGTCTGCACCCGAAGCCGCCGGCCCAACCGTTAGGGGGGAGGCGTCGAAGGTGTGGAGGGCGAGGGGGGTGAAGTCGTAACAAGGTAGCCGTACCGGAAGGTGCGGCTGGATCACCTCCTTTCTAGGGAGAACCGCTTCTTAGGAAGACATCATTTTTCAGAACTTATCCCACGAGTGGAGCCGCGGCGCGTGCCCGCGGCCCGCCCTCCCCTCCGAGGCCTCCTCGCGGCATCCGGCCCCCGGGGCGACGCCCCGCGTACCTTGAGAGCCGCATAGCGCGCAGCCACGGGAGGGATCCCGTAGGCTGGCGCGATCTCCTACAGACCATCTTACTTAATAGAGATTTTGACGTGGGAAGCATCAATCATGACGACGATCGCGGAGGACAATGTTCCTTCGATACACCATCTGATATGGATAGCATGAGCGTGGCGCCGGCCCGGACGGGCCGGCAAGATACCACGGGCGCACGGCGGATGCCTTGGCGCAGGGAGCCGACGAAGGGCGCGGCAAGCCGCGATAGTCCCCGGGGAGGCGCACACGGCCTTCGATCCGGGGGTACCCGAATGGGGGAACCCGACGGCAGCGGTGCCGTCATCCCCGCCCTGAATCCATAGGGGCGGGGAGGGGGACCGGGGGAACTGAAACATCTAAGTACCCCGAGGAGGAGAAATCAATCACGAGATGCCCCGAGTAGCGGCGAGCGAAAGGGGCCGATGGCCAAACCGGCGAGCGCATGCGCGCGGCAGCGTTCGCGCCGCCGGGGTTGTAGGGCGCCGCGCCCCGGGGCTGCCGCCCCGGGCGCGCGCGAGGCAGGGTAGCGGAACGGCATGGGAAGGCCGGCCGCAGCGGGTTAGAGCCCCGTACGCGTACCCTCGCCGAGCGCGCGGAGGCGTCCCTGAGTAGGCCCGGGCACGTGAAACCCGGGCCGAAGCCGGGTGGACCACCATCCAAGCCTGAACACTACCCTGCGACCGATAGCGAACGAGTACCGTGAGGGAAAGGTGAAAAGCACCCCGGGAGGGGAGTGAAACAGCACCTGAAACCGTGCGCCCACGAGCAGTCGGAGCACCTTCATGGTGTGACGGCGTGCCTTTTGTAGAATGAGCCAGCGAGTCAGACGCGCGCGGCGAGGTTAAGCTTGGAAGCGAGCCGCAGCGAAGGCGAGTCCGAACAGGGCGTCTATAGTCGCGCGCGCTGGACGCGAAGCCGGGTGAGCTATCCCTGGGCAGGCTGAAGCGGGGGTAAGACCCCGTGGAGGGCCGAACCGCAGTCCGTTGAAAAGGGCCCGGATGACCTGGGGATAGGGGTGAAAGGCCAATCAAACCCGGAGATATCTCGTTCTCCCCGAAATAGCTTTAGGGCTAGCGTCGGGGGTTCTCCCGCGGGGGTAGAGCACCGGACGGGTGAGGGGGCTTCGCCGCCTACCGATCCCGACCGAACTCCGAATCCCGCCGGACCACACCCCGGCAGTCAGAGCATGTGGGCTAAGCTGTGTGCTCGAGAGGGAAACAGCCCGGACCGCCCGCTAAGGCCCCAAATTCCGCGCCGAGTGGCAAAGGATGTGCGTCCGCCCAGACAGCCAGGAGGTTGGCTTAGAAGCAGCCACCCCTTCAAAGAGTGCGTAACAGCTCACTGGCCGAGTGGACATGCGCCGACAATACACGGGGCTAAGCGCGGAGCCGAAGCGGCGGGTACCCCTTCGGGGGTACGGTAGGGGAGCGTCCCGCGCGGGGCGAAGCCGGAGGGCGACCGACGGTGGACCGCGCGGGAGCGAGGATGCTGGCATGAGTAGCGAGAGACTGGAGAGTAACCAGTCCGCCGTGAACCCGAGGTTTCCTGGGCGAGGCTAATCCCCCCAGGGTCAGTCGGGGGCTAAGGCGAGGCCGGCAGGCGTAGCCGAAGCGCAGCAGGTGGACATTCCTGCACCGCGCGCGAACCGCTATGACCGACGCGGCGACGGATGGGGGTGGCTCGGCCGGGTTCTGGACGTCCCGGTGATGGGGTGAGGCCCGAGGCGGAGTGAAGTACCCGCCTCGTCAAGGGTTAGGCCCCGGACGAAGCGACTGAGCGAAGCGAGTGAGCCCGAGGTCCCTAGAAAAACCGCTAGGCAGGCGCGCGCGCGCCCGTACCGCAAACCGACACAGGTGGGTGGGTAGAACATACCGAGGCGATCGGGTCAACCGTGGTCAAGGAACTCGGCACAATGGCCCCGTAACCTAGGGAGAAGGGGTGCCGCCGCGTACGTGAACCGCCTCGCGCGGGGAGCGGAGGGCGGCCGCAGTGAAGAGGCCCAAGCGACTGTTTACCAAAAACACAGGACTCTGCAGAAGCCGCAAGGCGACGTATAGGGTCTGACGCCTGCCCGGTGCCGGAAGGTCACGCGGAGGGGTCAGCCGCAAGGCGAAGCTCCGAAGCCAAGCCCCGGTAAACGGCGGCCGTAACTATAACGGTCCTAAGGTAGCGAAATTCCTTGTCGGGTAAGTTCCGACCTGCACGAAAGGCGCAACGACTTGGGCGCTGTCTCGACCACGGACCCGGTGAAATTGCACTGGTCGTGAAGATGCGACCTACCCGCGGAAGGACGGAAAGACCCCGTGAACCTTCACTGCAGCTTTGCATTGGCCGCTGCTCGGGAGCGTAGAGGATAGGCGGGAGGCTTTGAAGCGGGGGCGCCAGCCCCCGTGGAGCCGGCCTTGGAATACCGCCCCCTCCCGTGCGGCGTCCTAACCCCAGGCCGCGATCCGGCTGGGGGACCGTGCGAGGCGGGCAGTTTGACTGGGGCGGTCGCCTCCTAAACGGTAACGGAGGCGCGCGAAGGTTGGCTCGGGGCGGTCGGCAACCGCCCTCATAGAGTGCAAGAGCGCAAGCCAGCTTGACTGCGAGACCCACAAGTCGAGCAGGTGCGAAAGCAGGCTCTAGTGATCCGGCGGCCCCACGTGGGAGGGCCGTCGCTCAACGGATAAAAGGTACTCCGGGGATAACAGGCTGATCTTGCCCAAGAGTCCACATCGACGGCAAGGTTTGGCACCTCGATGTCGGCTCATCGCATCCTGGGGCTGGAGCAGGTCCCAAGGGTACGGCTGTTCGCCGTTTAAAGCGGTACGCGAGCTGGGTTCAGAACGTCGTGAGACAGTTCGGTCACTATCCTCCGCGGGCGCAGGAGACTTGATGGAGGCTGCCCCTAGTACGAGAGGACCGGGGTGGACGCACCTCCGGTGAACCGGTTGTCGACCAACGGCACGGCCGGGTAGCCGCGTGCGGCGCGGATAACCGCTGAAGGCATCTAAGCGGGAAGCCGTTCCAGAGATGGGGTCTCCTTCCGGTAAGGGCACCGGTAGAACACCGGTTCGATAGGCGGCAGGTGCAAGCGCGGCGACGCGCTCAGCCGAGCCGTACTAATCGCCCGAGCTCTTTCCGCATCCCGGCCGGCGCCGGCGCC
>CAPI01000045.1 GCA_000333815.1 [Collinsella] massiliensis | reverse complement strand
GGAACTGCGGACAAAAAGTTGGACGCCGGGGGGCGTCCGGACGGGAGGTCCGCATGCACGGGAGCGACGCGGTGGAGCTGTTCCTGCTCGGCAGGGAGGAGGGCATGACGATCCGGGAGGCCGCCGAGCTCGCCGGCGTGCCCGCGGGCACGGGGAAGAGGTGGGCGTCGGGGCGGC
>CAPI01000046.1 GCA_000333815.1 [Collinsella] massiliensis | reverse complement strand
TAACCTTGAATCCGCCGGAAGTAGCAAGGGGTTCTTCGCCAACAAAAGCGCAGGTAGCCGAGTTGCCCTTTTGGCGGCTACTCGGCTACCCCCTCATAAAACGCTCGTTTCGCGTCATCTGTGCTCCGCGTGCCCGGAATCGCGCGCCGGAACGCGCATCGAGCGCCGAATCCGCGCCGCCAAACCGGGCGAGACCGCTACGCCAGACCGAACGCCGGCTTGATCACGAAGAAATACGCGAGCACGAGCACGCCGAGCACGATGCGGTAGATGCCGAACACCGTGAACGTGTGCCGCCGCACGAAGCCCATGAGCCATTTGATGGCGAGCATCGACACCACGAAGGCAACCACGCAGCCCACCACCATGATGGAGATCTCGTTCACGCCGAACGTCCCCCCGTCGAGGAAGACGTACTTCACGAGCTTGAGCGCGCTCGCGCCGAACATGACGGGAATCGCCAGGAAGAACGTGAACTCCGCCGCGACGGAGCGCGTGGTCCCCAGCAGCAGCCCGCCGATGATCGTGGAACCCGAGCGCGACGTGCCCGGGATGAGCGAGAGCACCTGGAAGCAGCCGATGCCGAGCGCCGTGCTCCAGGGCAGGTCCTCGAGGCGCGTGATGGAACCGAAGTCCCCGCCGTCCGTGGGCTCGGAGGCTTGAGCGGGCTGCGCAAAGTGCGCGCCCGCCGGACGCGAGCCCGGCTGGCGCCCCTCGATGGCGACCCGGACGGCGAGGCGGTGCGCGCGCCAGCGCTCGATGACGATGAACGCGACGCCGTAGACGATGAGCGCGAGCGCCACCACGACCGCGTTATAGAAGTGCTCCTCCATGTAGTCGTCGAACAGGATGCCGATCACCGCGGCAGGGATGCACGCGACGATGATCTTCCCCCAGAGCACCCACGTGTTGCGGCGCTCCCGGGCGTCCTTGCGCGGCGAGAAGGGATTGAGCTGGTGGAAGAAGCAGACGCACACCGCCAGGATCGCGCCCAGCTGGATGACAACCTGGAACATGCTCCAGAACTCTTTGCTCACGTCCAGGCTGATGAACTGGTCCACCAGGATCATATGGCCGGTCGACGAGATGGGCAGCCATTCGGTGATGCCCTCGACGAGGCCGAGGAAAGCAGATTTGAGCAGTTCGACGATGTCCACGGTACCTCCCGGAGCATGCGTGACACGGCGCCGGATGCCATCGGGATCCGGCAAGATGCCATTATAGGTCCTGTCGGAGCGCGCACACGGAAAAAGCGGTGTCGTTCACGGAATACTTCCAAACGATGTGCGGCGGCGGGGTATAACGGACGCAAACCCGGTGCGCGGCGTCCATGCGGAGGCGCCGGCACCCGATGGGCTTGAATAGGGAGGCTCACGATGATCCAAGAAGGCTACTCCAAGGTTTTCGTCGCGCTCGACGGCACCGACCAGCAGGATTTCGTTCTCGCGCGCGCCATCAAGGTCGCTGCGAACAACGGGGCGAAGCTCTACATCGGGCACGTCATCGACTCGACGGCGCTCGAGTCGGCCGGCGCGTACCCGGTCGACCTCATCAACGGGCTCGAGTCGGCGTTCCGCGATTCCATCGCCGCGGCGGTCGAGGACGCGAAGGAGAACCCGGACATCCCCGACGTGGAGATCGTCATCCGCTCCGGGCGCATCCGCGAGACGCTCAAGGACGAGATGCTCGACGTCATCAAGCCCGACCTCGTGATGTGCGGCGCGCGCGGGCTCTCCTCCATCAAGTACGCGCTCCTAGGCTCGATCTCCACGTTCCTGCTCCGCAGCACCGACTGCGACATTTTGGTTGTGAAGTAGGGTCGCTCCTGGCGGGATTCGGGGGGTTCCCGCCGTGCTTCAGACAGTCCTGCGCAAGACGGAGGCGCCACTGGCGCCTCCTTTGCGTGCGGAACTCGCGCGGCGGGAACCCCCCGAATCCCTGCGCTCACCCACTTCAGCAAGCGGAACGGAGGGACGGTATGGGGGCGGGCCTTTCGCGCCCTGCGCTCGCCTACTTCAGCAAGCGGGGTGGGATTGAGGGGTAGCCGCTTCTGGCTCGGCGGCGGCATCGGCTACGGCGCTAGAGGGGCGCCCCCCCGGTCGACGTATTGGAACTTGTTGCGCGAGAAGGTGAGCGTGATCGCGAAGCCCTCGCCGGCGCGCGAGGCGGCGGAGACGCCGACGCCCATCTTGTCGCACAGGCGTTTCACCAGGTAGAGGCCGATGCCGGTCGAGCGCTTGCCCGTGCGGCCGTTGTCCCCGGTGAAGCCCTTGTCGAACACGCGCGGTAGGTCGGACGCGCTCACGCCGCAGCCGTTGTCGCTCACGGTGAGCTCCACGCGCTCCCGCGCGCCCCCCGCATCCAAAAGCTCCGCCGAGAACTCGATACGCGGCTGCTCGGCGCGGGCGTACTTCACCGAGTTCTGGATGATCTGGCCCAGGATGAACTCGAGCCATTTCTCGTCCGTGAAGATCTCGAAGTCGAGGTCGCCCAGGACGGGCGCCACATGCGCGCCAATGAGCGACGACGCGTTCGCGCGGAGCGCCCCAGCCACCACGCTCCCCAGGTTGTACGTGCGGATGAGATAGTCGCGGTCGAGCGCCTCGGAGCGGGCGTAGAAGAGCGCCTGGTCGATGTAGCCCTCGACGCGCCGCAGCTCGTCATCGAGGGAGCGCACCTTCGATGCCGCGCCGCCGGCGAGCGGCTCCGCACGCAGGTTGTCGATCATGAGGTGCGCGGCGGCGAGCGGCGACTTCGCCTCGTGCACCCACGTCTCGATGTACTCGCGGTAGTCCGCGACCTGCCGGCGGTACCCCGCCACGTCGTCGTTGGCGGCGTGGGCGATGGCGTCGAGCGCGTCGTAGGTGATCTGCCCCTCGAGGTAGTCCGGCCGGTCGACCATCTCCGTCATCCAGAGCGGATGGTCGACCTCGTGCGCGCAGGCGTCCAAATCGCTGAAGAAGCGCCGCTTGCGCGCCCAATCCGTCCAGAACGCCGCGAGCACGCCACCGACCTCGAGCAGCGCCACCACGACGATGACGCCTGCCCCCACACCGGCCGCGAACAGCATGAACGCCGCCAGGGCGATGATCGCCGTGAAGATCGCGAGCAAGGGCGCCTGCGAGGCGAGAAACCGGGTGAACTTCATGGCGCGCTCCTAGACCGAATAGCCCCGGCCGCGATGCGTGACGAGGTAATCGCTCACGCCGATCTTCGCGAGGGTCGACCGCAGCCGGTTGATGTTCACCGTGAGCGTGTTGTCGTCCACGAACGCGTCGGAATCCCACAGGTCGCGCATGATGTCCTCGCGCGAGACGATCGTGCCTGCGTGCGACATGAGCAGCGCGAGGATGCGCATCTCGTTCTTCGTGAGCTCGATCTGGCCACCCGGCGCCATCGCCACGGAGCGCGAGAGGTCGAGCGTGAGACCGTTGTGCTCGAGCACGCTGCGCTCCGAGCCGCCCGTCGCGCGGCGCAGCAGCGCCTGGATGCGCGCCACGAGCACGCGCGCGCTGTACGGCTTGGGAATGAAGTCGTCCGCGCCCATGGTCATGCTCATGACCTCGTCGATCTCGGTCACGCGCGAGGTGAGCACGATGATGGGCACCTCGGAGACCGCGCGCAGCTCGTGGCAGATGAGCTGGCCGTCCGTGCCGGGCAGCGTGAGGTCGAGGAGCACCAGGTCGGGGTGTGCGGCCTGCGCATCCTCGACCACACGGTCGAACACCTCGCAGCACGCGACCTCGAACCCGTTGCGCTCGAGCACCTGCACGAGCTCGCCGCGGATGGGCGCGTCGTCTTCCACCACATAGATGAGGGGCATGGAGGTACCTTTCCATCAGGTCGGGACACACGCCCCATTATCCCCCATTCGGCCGCGAACATGTAAATTTACCCCAGGGGTATTTTTACATCGGCAGCGAAAACCCGGCGGGCAGCCCTGTAAGGCCACCCGCCGGGTCACGCATGTAAAAATACCCCTGGGGTTATTTTACATGGCGGCGTCGCCGGCCTCGCGCGCACGGTCCTCCAGCCAGCCCATGGCCGCGGACACGAGCAGCGAGCAGCCGGTCGTGAGGATCCCCTCGTCGAACACGATGTAGGGGCTGTGCAGGGGGAACTCCTCGGATCCCTCGGGCGTGGAGCCCAGGAGGAAGTACGTCGAGGGGATGCGGTGCGACATGCAGCCGAAGTCGTCCGACCCCGAGAAGGGCTCTGAGAGGCGAAGCGCCCGCCGACCGGTGTAGCGCTCGTAGCAGCCTTCGAGCTCCTCGGTGAGCGCAGGATCGTTGTAGACGGTGGGCAGGCCGCGCAGGAAGGCCACGTGCGCCTCGCCGCCGAAGGCCGCGGCCGTGTGCTCCACGATGGCGGTGATGCGCTCGTGCAGGCGCTGGCGCGTCTCCTCGTTCGTGGTGCGCAGCGACCCGAGCATATGGGCGCGCTCGGGAATGATGTTCGCCGCCGTGCCGCCGCCCATGGTGCCGAACGTGAGCACGCAGGCCTCATACGGGTTCACCTCGCGCGCGAGCACCTCTTGGAGCGCGATATGGATGTGCGACATGATGTTGAGCGGGTCGACGCCCTTCTGCGGCTGGGCGCCGTGCGCGCCGGTGCCATGGATCTCGACCTCGACGTCGTCGACCGAAAAGAACGCCGTCCCGGTGATGCTCCCCACCGTGCCCACCGGCACGCCCACGGGGCAGAGGTGCATGCCCGCGGCAGCCCCCACCGTGGGGTTCTCGAGCACGCCGGCGTCGCAGAGCGCCTCGTTGCCCAAGGTCTCGCGCGGGTCGGTGGCCTCCTCGTCGGGCTGGAACACGATCTTCACGCAGCCGGGAAGCTCGGCCTCATGGCGCTTTAAAATCTGCGCGGCACCGAGCAGCATGGCCGTATGGAAATCGTGGCCGCATGCGTGCATGTTGCCGTTGGTTGCGGCGAACGGCAGCCCCGTCTGCTCCTCGAGCGGCAGCGCATCCATGTCCGCCCGCAGCAGGAAGCACGGGCCGGTCGTATCGCCCACGCAGCACACCAGACCGCTCTCGATGGGTTCCTCGACCTCGTAGCCCATCTGCTCCAGGCGGCCGCGCACGTAGGCGACCGTCTCAGGCAGGTCGTAGCCGGTCTCGGGGTGCTGATGGAGCCAGCGGCGGTCCGCGACGAGCTCGTCCCGGATGGATTCGATTTCAGAAAGCAGCGATTCCATACTGTTCGACCTCCCTTATTCCAGCGTGCGCAGGTACCGCGAGATGGCGTCGAGACCCTCCTGCAGGTCCGCGACGTTGTCCGAATAGGCGTAACCGATGCGCATGCTCTTCGGCTCCTCGAAGCAATCGCCCGGGGTCACGAGCGCGCCGGACTCCTTGATCATGTTCACGCAGAACGTGTACGAATCGATGTCGTAGTCGTAGTACACGAGCGCCGTGGTGCCCGCCTCGGGTTTGACGAACGAGAGGTGCGGCTCGGCGTCCACCCAGCGCTCGAGCGCCTCGAGGTTCTGGCGCACGATGGCGCGGCTGCGCTCGAGCAGCTTGTCGGCGTGGGAGAGCGCGAGCGCCGCCACCGCCTCGTCGAACATGCCGCACGAGATGAGGTTGTAGTCGCGGTGCGAGAGGAGCGCGCGGCGCAGCTCCGGGCTCTTGGTGACGCACCAGCCCAGGCGCAGGCCGGCGAGCGACCACACCTTCGACATCGACGAGGTCACGACGCCCTTGTCGTAGAGGTCCACGACCGACTCCTGGTACGAGCCGTCCTGTGTGAGCAGGCGGTACACCTCGTCGCACATGAGCCAGGCGTCGTGGTCGCGCGCGACCTCCACGATGGCCTCGAGCGTCTTGGTGTCGAGGAGCGCGCCCGTGGGGTTGTCGGGGTTGTTGATGCAGATGACCTTGGTGTCGTCGGTCACAAGCGAGCGCAGCTCGTCCACGTCGACGTGGTAGCCGTTCTCGCGCTTCAGGTGCATGATATCCACCTGCGCGCCGCACATCTCCGGGATGGAGTAGAGTTGCTGGTAGGTGGGCATGATTGAGACCACATGGTCGCCGGGGTCCACGAGCGTCTGCAGCACGAGGGCGTTCGCGCCGGCCGCGCCGTGGGTCGTCACGATGTGCTCGGGCTCGACGGTGCGGTAGAGCTTGCAGATGCCATCCAGGAAGCGGGGCTGGCCCTCGATGTCTCCGTAGGTGAGGCGGCGACTCGCGAACTCATCCATGAACGCGGCCTTATCGGTGCCCGTGATCTCGAAGAGCTGGTCGAGCGTGACGGAGTAGACGCACGTCTCGGCGACGTTGTAGGTGCACTTCGTCTCCCAGGCGTTCATCCACTGCTCGACGGCGAAGTCCTTGATCTGCATGATGGGTTCCTTTCTGTGAGGGTGCGGGACGGCGGAGCGGTTCACCGCGCGCCACAGGCACCCGACTGTTGGTGCGATGCGACCAGTTACAGCTCGACCGTCTGGCCGAGACCCGCCTCGACGGCACGGTCGTAGGCGATCTTCGACGACGCGAGGTCCTGCACGGCGATGCCCGAGGTGTCGAACACGGTGATCTGCTCGTCGTTCTCGCGGCCTGTCACCATGCCGGCGATCACCTCTCCCAGCTCGCCCGCGATGTCGTCGGGCGTGATCGCGCCCTCGCGCACCGGAATCTCGAACTCGCCCGAGCTCACAGCCTGCGCGCGGTCGTCCGCGAAGATGCGGGCGCGCGCCACGAGCACGGATGAGAGCTCCTGCTTGCCCGGCATATCCGCGCCGACGCTCGAGATGTGCGTGCCCGGCTGCACCCAGGCGTCCTGGATGATGGGCGTGGTCGCCGGCGTGACGGTGATGATGGCGTCTGCCCGGCGGGCGGCGGCCTCGCCATCGGCAACGGCGACGATCTCGTACGTGTCGGCTGGACGCGGCTCGGCGCACGCGGAGAGCACGTGGGCGACGGTCTCGCGGATCGCCTCCACGCGGGCCTCGGGAGCCTCCGAGCTCCGCGGCTCCCACACCTCGACGTGCGTGATGTTCGGGCAGGCTGCGAGCGTCGCGGCGACCTCGAAGGCACTCATGTGCCCCGCGCCCGCCACGAGCAGGTTCTTCGCATCGGCGCGGGCGAGCCACTTCACGCCCAGCGCGCCGGCCGCACCCGTGCGCAGACCCGTCACGGCCGAAGCGTTCAGCAGACAGAGCGGTTCGCCGGTGGTGTCGTCGCACAGCAGCGTCGTGCCATAGATGTCCGGCAGACCGCGCTCCGGATTCTTCGAGAACCAGGCCGTGAGCTTGAGCCCGAACAGGCCGGAAGCCGTGAGCTCACCCGAGCGGATGTCCATATCCGCTACGTCCGGCTCGAACTGCTCGTAGACCATCGGCCACGCGATGCCCTTCCCGAGCGCCTTCTGCTCGTAGGCGCCCTCGACCGCCTTGATCACGTCGTCGATCGCGAGCACGCGCTCGACCTCTTGTGCGGAGAGCACGACCATCTTGCCCATCTTCCCTGCTCCTTTCCTCGCCGCGACGCACGGCAGGCCTTTCACCCCGCGCCCGCAGCGCTGCCTGACGATTTCGCGCGTACGGGGCGCGCGTCACCGTCGGTACCCTACTCCGGACAGCCGTGGGAACCAAGGGCTATTTCTTAGAGTTTGCTCCAAATGCCATGCGTTCGATTACACATATTTGGGCGCAAATCCACGCAAATTCGAATTAGTTCAGCTATGAATTGTTACCATCTCTAGTATTCTTAGCTTAGTTTTATGTGAATTTCTATATCTAGCGGGTGATCGCATGCTCTATACCGTGTCCGATCTGCTCAACTCCTACGCCGAGAGCCTGCGCCTTATCGCAGGCGGGGGCGGCCTCGCGCGCAGCATCTCGGAGGTGTGCATCCTCGACTACGAGCTCATGCCCGGCCTCAAGAACAAATACCAGCGCGCCAATTTCAGCGCGAACGACCTCGTCCTGAGCACCTTCCTCTATGCCCGGGACAACCCCTACCTCATCACCGACGCCATCAAATACCTCGTCGCCAAGGGCACGAGCGGTCTCGTCATCAAGAACGTGCTGCATCTGACCATTCCCGAGCAGGCGATCCGCTATGCCAACGTCCGCAATTTCCCGGTCTTCCTCGTGACGTCTGACGACCTCTTCTTCGATACCGTCATCTATTCCGTGGACCAGCGCATCCAGGAGCTCTCGAGCTCGAGCTTCGCGCAATCCACGATCGATGCGCTCCTGCGCGACGCCGACGACCCGGATGCCGTGCGCCGCCATGCCCTCATGCTCAACCCGTCGTTCAAATCCGCCTTCGTCACCCTGTACGCCGAGCTCGACGATCCACTCACGCTCGACGAGTTCCAGCGTCTCGAGCATGAGTACCACAAGCAGGGGCTCGCCGCCTGCGAGCGCATGCTTGCCTGCTACGACGGCGGCGTCATCGGCGTGGTGAGCGCCGATCCCGAGCGCGTGCTCGACCTGGATGCCGTGGAGCGGCAATTCCGCAAGGCCGCCATCTTCGAGCGCTGCGGAATCGTTCCTGCAGGCATCGGCATCAGCGCACGGCACTTCACCCTGGAAGAGCTCGCGCAGTCCGTGACCGAGGCGATGCAAGCAGCCCGCTTCGCCCGCCACCGCGGCGGGGCGACGATTCGCTTCGACCACTTGGGCGTGTTCCGCGCGCTCTTGCCCTTCGTGGGCACCGACCCGCTCCGGCAGTACGCCGCGCGCATCCTGGATCCGCTGAGTGAGCACGATTCCGAGCATGGCAGCGCGCTCGAAGAGACGCTCCGCAGTTTCGTGGCCTGCGGGCGCTCCGTCGCCGAAACCGCGCGGGCGCTTGGCCAGCACGCGAACACGGTGCGCTACCGGCTCGAGAAGATCTCCGCGCTCACCGGCCTCGACTACCGGCGCGCGGACGATTCCGACCAGCTGGCGCTCGCCTGCCGTATCGCGCTCATGGATGAGCTGTTCCCCGACGCGTAAGGGCTGCCCCTAGCGGACGGAATCGCGCAGCTTATCGAACGAAGAGCTCAGGAAGGAGAGCAGCTCGTCGTCGGCCGCGGCGTCGGCCGCCTCCACCGCATCGCCCGGAGCCGCTTCCACCACGACGCCGTGCTCGTCCGAGATGAGGGCGAGCGTGCCCGCGACGCCGATGCGTGCGCGCTCGGGAAGCGCCGGATCGAAGGACACCGCATGTCCGCGCGTCTCGGCGAGTTGGCGGATAAAGGTCGCAGTGCCCGACCGCGCAGACGATTCGGGCGCGCCGAACACGAGCGCGCCATCCTGCACGCAGCACAGCAGCTCGGGCGCGATGCCCGTCGCATCCGCCTCCGCGCGCGCGGCGGCCGCCCGCTCGATGAGCGCTTCGGGCGATGCGTCCGCGAGCGGTTCATACGCCCCCGTACTCATAGCCGCCTGGCCGGCCTCGTCCACCACGAGCATGAGCACGCCGTCCGCCACAGCCGACGGATCCTCTGCGAGCGACCACTCGATATGCTGCTTCACCCAACCGAGCAGGTTCACGGTAAGCGGCTCGCCCTGCACGCGACGCTGGGAGAGCGCCCGCATATGACGGTTGAGCAGCGGCACGCTCCGCCCAGCCAGCCGCCAACGGCACACGAGCGCGGGCCTGCCCAGTTTGAACTCCTCAGCCATACATGCTCCCTTCGAAACCGCGACCATTGTACCCGGCGCGCGACGCAGTTCCACTCCCCCGGGATACAAACCGCGCGAAACGAGCGTTTTATAGGCACCCCCTCAAGTAGCAAGGGGTTGCGCTCCAGCAAAACCGCAGGTAACGAAGGTGCCCCTTTCCCGGCTACTCGGCCACCCCCGCATAAACCGCTCGTTTCGCGCCGTTTGGGTTCGCGCAGGGCATTCCGCCGCAAAAAAGCGGCCACCCGGCTACCGGATGGCCGCTCGATTCCAGAATCACGCGCGCCGACGCCGCTCGGCGACCCGCCCTAGTGGCGGAAATGGCGCGTGCCCGTGAAGATCATCGCGATGTCGTGGTCGTCGCACGCCTTGATGGACTCGTCGTCGCGCACCGAGCCGCCCGGCTGGATGATCGCGGTGACGCCATGCTCGGCGAGCACGTCCACGTTGTCGCGGAACGGGAAGAACGCATCGCTCGCGGCCACGAAACCGCCCGCCTCGACGCCCATGCGCTCGCAAGCGTCCTCGGCGCGCTCGCAGGCCAGGAGCGCGGAGTCCACACGGTTTGGCTGACCCGGTCCCATGCCGATGCCCGCCTGATCCTTGGCCACCAGGATGGCGTTCGACTTCACCGTCTTCACGACGTTCCACGCGAACACGAGGTCGCGCATCTCCTTGTCGGTGGGCTTGCGGATCGTGGGGCACGTGAACTCGGAGGGATCCTCCTCCACGGTGTCGACGCACTGCACGAGCATGCCGCCGTCGACCGAGCGCAGCTCGAGCGTGGCGTGGCCCTCGGCGCCGCCCGTGGCGAGCACGCGCAGGTTCTGGCGACGGCTCAGGCGCTCGAGCGCCTCGGGGGTGTAGCTCGGCGCGATGAGCACCTCGACGAACTGCTTGTTCTGGTCGGCGAAGTGCTCCACGAGCGAGAGCGGGACCTCGCGGTTCACGGCGATGATGCCGCCGAAGGCGCTCTTGGGGTCGCAGGCGAAGGCGCGGTCGTACGCCGTGGTCACGTCGGCGGCGACGGCGGAGCCGCACGGGTTCTGGTGCTTCAGGATCACGCATGCCGGCTCGTCGAACTCGCGCACCGCGTTCCAGGCGGCGTCGGCGTCGAGCAGGTTGTTGTACGAGAGCGGCTTACCCTGGATCTGCTCCGCGCCCACGAGCGGGTTCGCCGAGCTCACGAGGTTCGCAAGCTCACCATCGAGCTGGTACACCGCGGCGGCCTGGTGCGGGTTCTCGCCGTAGCGCAGGTCCTGGACCTTGGTGAGGTGCAGGTCGAGCAGCGCGGGGGGCTCGAAGGGGTCGTCGGGATCGATCGCGCGGCTCTGCAGCTCGAGATAGGAGCTGAACCACGTCGAGATGGCCGTGTCGTAGGCGGCGGTGCGGGCGAAGACCTTCGCGGCCAGGCGGCGGCGCGTCACCTTCGTGGTGGAGCCGCAGTGCACGCTCATCTCCTCCAGCACAGGGGTGTAGTCCGCCGGGTCGCAGATCACGGTCACGGCGTCGTTGTTCTTCGCCGTGGAGCGCAGCATGGAGGGACCGCCGATGTCGATGTGCTCGATGGCGTCCTCGAAGGTCACGTTCGGGTCGGAGACGGTCTTCTCGAACTCATACAGGTTCACGCAGACGAGGTCGATGAGCTTGATGTCGTGCTCGGCTGCCTCGGCCATGTGCTGCTCGGAGTCGCGGCGGGCGAGCAGCGCGCCGTGCACCTTGGGATGGAGCGTCTTCACGCGGCCGTCCATCATCTCCGGATACCCCGTGAACTGCTCGATCGGGGTGACGGGAACGCCCGCCTCCTCGAGAGTCCTCGCCGTGCCACCCGTCGAGATGATCTCGACGCCGAACTTCTCGACGAGCTCCTGCGCGAACTCGACGATGCCCGTCTTATCGGTCACCGATATGAGCGCGCGCTCGATTTTACGCTCAGATCCCATGCGGCCCTCCTTGCCCGCTGCGCCGCCGCGCTCCGGCGGCAGCTAATCCGACGCCCTCTAATGTAGCGCATTTGCTGGGTACATGCTCGCGACGCCGCGCATGGAACATCGACATGCGCCGCGGCCGGGCGTCCGGCTCGGGCGCGCGGGCAGGGTCCCCGCTTTGTGTACGAGTTGCGAGGACGACGATTGCCCGTTTGCGTTCCGACAAGTGGGTATAGATAGCGATGAACGGGGTGACAACCCGTCAAAACGACAAGGTTTGCGGAGGGAAACCAACATGGCAATGAACGAGCGCGTCGCACAGGTACTGAACGATCAGATCAATGCTGAGTTCTATTCGTCGTACCTCTATCTTACGTTTGCCGACTACTACGAGGATCGCGGCCTCAAGGGCTTCGCGAACTGGTACGTGATCCAGGCCAAGGAAGAGATGGACCACGCGCTCGCCATCCGTCGCTACCTCCTTGATAACGACTTCAAGCCCACGATGGAGGCCATCGCCAAGCCCGATAAGGTCTTCGAGAACGATCTCGAGCCGCTCGAGGCCGGCCTCGAGCACGAGGAGTACGTGACGGGCCTCATCCACAACTGCTACGAGGTCGCCAACGAGGTCCACGATGTGCGCGCGATGCGCTTCCTGGATTGGTTCGTGTCCGAGCAGGGCGAAGAGGAGACCAACGCCCGCGACATGATCACGAACATGAAGCTGTTCGGCTCCGATCCCAAGGGCCTGTACGATCTCGATCGCGAGTACCAGGCTCGCGTGTACACGCAGATGACGGCGCTACCGCTGTAGCCGCTCCCCTTCCGGGCGGCCGGTACGCGACTCGCCGGCCGCCCGTTCATCTCGCCCCCCTTTTCCGAGGAGCCCCAGGTTGCACGCCTGGGGCTCCTTCGTTTTCGCGAACGGGCGCGCGTTTTGCTGCCGCGCACCCCTCGCTATGCGCCTCGGCATGCCCCGCGCTTCGGTTTTCGCACGAGAACCGCCGGATTGTGGTGATGAAATTCAGATATGCACGATTCAGCCGCGCGGAACGCGCGCAAGGACTCGGCCTGGGCGACAAAACCCCAGGATTCCATTGCGCGGACACGCGCCCGCAGCAGCAATCCGCCCTCCGAGGCTCCTGTATAGGCGTTCGAATCGTGCATATCTGAATTCCATCACCACATTGAGCCGGACGCTGTGATAAATCGCTCCGATGCACGGCCGGAATGGCGCTCCGCTATACTTTCGCTCATGGAAACGAACGGGAACACAGCAGCATCTGGAAGGGCCGGCAGCTCGGGCGGCGCGGCGACGGTCGTCGGCCGCTTCGCGCCCACGCCTTCCGGCCGCATGCACCTGGGAAACGTGTACGCATCGCTTATCGCCTGGCTCTCGGTGCGCAGCGCGGGAGGTCGCGTAGTGCTCCGCGTCGAGGACCTCGACCCCCGCACACAGTCCGGCCCATGGACGGACCTTTTGCTCGACGACCTGCGCTGGCTCGGCCTCGCTTGGGACGGCGAGCCCGTCTACCAGCACGACCGGCTCGAGCTGTACCGCGACGCCGCGCGTGAGCTCGATGCCACCGGCCTCACCTACCCCTGCTTCTGCACGCGCGCAGAGCTCCATGCCGCGAGCGCACCGCATGCAAGCGACGGCACACCCGTCTATGCAGGCACATGCCGCGACCTCTCACCCGAGGAAGTCGCCGCGCGCAGCCGCGTGCGCCCGCCCGCGCTGCGCCTGCGCGTGCCAGATGCCGCCGATCCCGCCGGCACCATCACGTTCACCGATCGCGTGTACGGGCCGCAGCACCAGGTGCTCGCATGCGAGTGCGGGGACTTCCTCGTGCGGCGCAGCGACGGCGTCTTCGCCTACCAGCTCGCTGTGGTGGTGGATGATGCCGAGATGGGCGTGACGGAGATCGTGCGCGGCTGCGACCTGCTGCCCTCGACGCCCCGCCAGATCTACCTGCAGCGGCTCCTCGGCCTCCCGCAACCAGCGTATGCGCACGTTCCGCTGTTGCTCGCACCCGACGGGAGACGGCTCGCCAAGCGCGACCACGACCTCGACATGGGCGAGCTCCGGGCGCGCTTCGATTCGGCTGCGGCGCTGCTCGGCTGGCTTGCCGGCCTGACCGGCCTCGAGCCCGACACCGCCCCGCGCACCGCCGACGAGCTCGCGGCATCGTTTTCCTGGGATGCGGTGCGCGCGCACCGGGAGAACCGCCCCGTCTCCGCTGAGACGCTTCCCATCGCTTGAGTATGCTTTTTCACTTCGCCCTTGTGCTGCGGCCGGCGGGTACGGTATCATTGTGAGCTGCTAACGGAGAGCTGACCGAGAGGCCGAAGGTGCTCGCCTGCTAAGCGAGTATTCCCCACAAGGGAATCTGGGGTTCGAATCCCCAGCTCTCCGCCAGCCGTGACTTACACGAACCCCTGCCCGGCGCACCCGGGTGGGGGTTCGCGCTTTTCGGGGCCACTCCACCAACTAAGACATCCGTCGCCCGAGCCTGCCGCCGCACACCCTGCAGCTACCCCAGCAGCGCGCGGCTCACGACGCCGAACTCGTCGCGGCCGAGCACGTGCCACATCGCATGTGCGCAGCGTCCCGCCAGGAAGAAGAAGCCGTGGTCGGCCAGGAGCACCGCCGCGTCCACGACGAGCTTGAACCCATCGCTCCACGGCGCGCACACGAGCCCCTGCGCGCGCACGCGGGCGATCGACTCATCGATGCCCGGCGCATCCTCCCTGCCCATCTCGCGCAGCAGCTCGCCAAGCTCCTCCTCCGCCAGGGCATCGCCGCGCCCGCCGCCACGGACGAGCCGATAGCAGGCGGCCGCCGTCTCGCGGTCGCCAAGCCTCCAGAAGGCGAATGCGACGCGGTACAGCAGGTAGGAGATGGCCTCGCGCTCGAATGCCACGCGCAGCCCCTGGCGCACGGCCTCGATGACCTCGGCGTACCGGTTGAGGCGCGCAAGGGCGTTCACGAGCATCACGTGCGCCTGCATGGACGTGGGCGCCAAATCGAGCAGGCAGCGCGCCTCGGCCAGCGCGCGGTCGTACGCCTCGGCCGCGAGGTACATCCGGCAGAGCGCGAGGCGCGCGAAGAACAGCGCGTCCGGCGCCCGCAGGATGCGCACCGACGCATCCTCCTCGAACACCGGCAGCTCGATGCGGCCCACGTAGCTCTCGCAGAACCGCGTGATGACCGGCACATCGGCGAGCAGCTCGCGCGTCGCGCACTGCGCCTCCAGCTCGTCCACCACCTCGAGGTACCCGCGCTCGGCGAAGCCCGGATCGGTCTCCTCGTGCTCACGCAGCTCGCGCAGGCGCGCCATGTACGGGTCGGCATCATCCTCCATGACCTCGAGCTCCGCGGCGGTATCTGCCAGCAGCAGCTCGCGAAGCTCGGGCGGGAGCGGACGCGCATCATGCGCGGGGGCGCGGAATTCGATCGAATCGGCCTCGGCCGGCGGCGCGCCGGGGGTCTTCTCCGCCGCCTCGGGCTCGGACGGATGCGGATCGTGCTGCTCCGAAGCATCCGCGTCGGCGCCGCGCGCTTCCGGCTCCACCTCGCAGACAGCGAGCATATCCAGGGCGAGCGCGTCCGACAGCGGGCAGCCGTCGAGGTCGCACCGCATCGCGGAGAGGTGTGCCATGAACCATCCCCGGTCGAGGACGACCGCATACGGCTGTCCACCCGCGCCGTCGTTCGCCGTGACCGTGCTGCGCTCGACCGCGAAGCCGGCCGCGAACCCCGCCGCCGCCAAAACGAGCGCCATGCGGGCGGCGTACTCGCGCGCCCATGCGGCCCGCTCGGCTTCCGGGCATGCGCGCCATGCGTCCGCTGAGAGGTCGTATACCGAGCGGGGCATGCTCGCAGCCCCCGGCGCGACGAACTCGATGCGCAGCTCGCTGCAATCGGTCGCGATGTGCACCCGGTAATCGAGCCGCGCGAGCAGGCCGACCTGCTCGCCGAGCGTCGCGAAGCGCGTGAGGACGTCCCAGATCCCTCCGGGGGCGCAGGCGACATTGCCGAGCGCAGCCCACGGGTTGTCCGCGGACACCTGCTCCATGAGCTCGCCCATGATGACCGTCGCGCCGGCATACGACGCCTGGTCGTACGCGGAGCACGCCTCCTCGGAGGGAGACGCGTCGACCTCGGCCAGGCCAAAGCCCAGCAGGTGCAGCACGCGGTAGATGCGGTTGATCGCCGTCTCCGCAGCATAGATGGCAGCACGCTCGGCGCTCGTGACGCCGTTTTGATCGAAGTTGAGGTAGAACGCGTCCATGCGCTCGATGAACGCGAGCGAGAGGCGGCGGGACGCGGCGAGGGCGCGCAGCTGCACCGTATCGAGCTCGGACAGGACGCGGTGCACGAAGCGCTCGATGCCGGATGCGTCGGCGGGTGCCTCGCAGGAGAGGCGGACGGCATCGATCGCGTCGACGAAGGGGAGCTCGAAGAACGGATCGAGCGGCCTGATGGCGTGCGGGAGCGGGAGCGGCGTGAGGTCGAGGGGCTCGTCGTCGGCCGGGGGCTCCGAGGGCTCCGGCATGGCCGATGCACCGTCGCGCTCGTCGTGCGTCTCCTGTGCACGGGGCGCCGGCTCTTCCGCGCGCTCGGTGTCCGTATGCGCCACATCGTCCAACATCGACCTTCACCTCCCCGCTACCGACGTGCATCCCCGCGCCCGTACGCGCGCGTCGGCTTCTGCCATGCGCCAGCCTGGTTGTATTGTGTCCGCTCGCGCAGCGTTCCGCCGGGACTATTTCGCACGCGGCGGGTACGCGCCGCCAGGCGTGCCGTGCGCGGTGGCGGCAGCCCGCTCTAAACGGAGGAGCTTCGAACCAGGAAGAGCAGATATACGAAAACGGGCGCTCCAAAGAGCGCCCGTACATCTCGACTGGTGCGGCGTATAGGATTCGAACCTATGACGTTCTGATTCGTAGTCAGACCCTCTATCCAGCTGAGGTAACGCCGCAACGCAAGACATATAATGGCATGCCCCCCGGGGTGAGTCAAGCAGTTTTTTCAAAAAATGTTCCGGTTTATCCAATAGGGTCAATAACCTGCGCGTTTGCGTCAAACTATCGAATCCGGCGACCTCGATCTCCAGCGCTGCGGCAACCCCTCCCGCATCCCGCACGTGGAAGTGCCGCGCGAGCGCATGCACCTGCTGGGCATCGATATGCAAGATTGCTCGATGCGGCGACTCGCCGAAGCACCAGCGCGACACCTCCCCCGCGCTCTCCTGCACGAGCACGAGCCCGTCGCCACCCGATCGCCGACACACCACGCGCATGTGCTCGACGCCATCGCTCCCCTCGAAGAGGACGACCTCGTCTGGAACCGCGTTCCCCATATGCCCTCCTGCCATCCGCCTGTGAGGCCATTATACGGCAGAAAGAGAACGTATGTTCGTGTTTTGTTTGTAGAGGGTTTCCCCGACGTGTCCGGACGCGCTGGTATGGTGAGGTGGGATATGGCCGCACCCCGCCGTCATCCATCGACCATCGACCCACGCAAAACGGGCGGCGCGCATCTCCGCACCGCCCGCCAAGGCCAAAGCTCTGTCCAGCGCACCCTAGCGGCCGCGCCCCGTCACGCGCAGGGCACGCGCTCGCGAGCGCACCCGCCCGGCAGGGCAGCCCTGCACGAACGAAACACGCGCGGAGCACGCGCGCCGCCGCAGCCCGCTGCTACCCGATGCGCTCCATGCCGCCCATGTAGGGACGCAGCACCTCGGGCACCGTGATGGAGCCGTCGGGGTTCTGGTAGTTCTCCATGATGGCGGCCATGGTGCGGCCGGTGGGCAGGCCGGAGCCGTTGAGCGTGTGCAGCAGGCGCACGCCCTTGAAGTGCTCGGGGTCACGGTACTTGATGTTCGCGCGGCGCGCCTGGAAATCGCCGCAGTTGGAGCAGGACGAGATCTCCTTGTAGCTGTTGTAGCTCGGCAGCCACACCTCGATATCGTAGGTCTGGCGCGCGGAGAAGCCCAAATCGCCCGTGCAGAGGCTGATCACGCGGTACGGCAGCCCCAGCTGCTGCAGCAGGTACTCGGCCTCGGCGACCATGCTCTCGAGCTCGTCGTCGGACTGCTCGGGCGTGGCGAACTTCACCATCTCGACCTTCGTGAACTGGTGCTGGCGGATGATGCCGCGCGTGTCGCGACCGGCCGAGCCCGCCTCCTCGCGGAAGCACGGGGTGCCCGCGGTGTAGCGCAGCGGCAGGTCGGCGACATCGATCACCTCGCCGGCGTGGAGGTTGGTGAGCGCGACCTCGGCCGTGGGGATGAGGAACTGGTCCTCGCCCGTATGGTAGGCGTCGTCCTCGAACTTCGGCAGCTGGCCGGTGCCGTACATGATCTCGCGGTTCACGATCACCGGCGGGATGAACTCCTTGAACCCGCGCGCGATGTGCGTGTTGAGGAAGAAGTTCTGCAGCGCGCGGTCGAGCGCGGCGCCCGCCCCGGCGAGCACCGTGAAGCGCGCACCCGAGAGCTTCGCGCCGCGGTCGAAATCGAGGATGCCCAGGTCCGTGCCCAGGTCCCAGTGCGCCTTGGGATCGAAGCCCTCGGCCGCGAAGTCGCGCGGGGTGCCCCAGCGACGGCGCTCGGGGTTCTCGGTCTCGTCCTTGCCCACGGGCGTGGCGTCGCACGGGATGTTCGGCAGGTGCGCCATGAAGTCGTTGAGCTCGGCGTCGAGGGCGCTGCGGCGGTCCGCCAGCCCCTCGATCTGGTCGTTCACCTCGCGCACGGCCTCCTTGGCCGCCTCGGCCTCCTCGCGCTTGCCCTCGCGCATGAGCGCGCCGATCTTCTTCGACTCGGCGTTGCGCGCAGCCTGCAGCTTCTCGACCTCGGCGATGACCGCGCGGCGCTCCTCGTCGAGCGCGAAGAAGCGCTCGCGATCCCACGTGGTCTGACGGTTCGCCATCGCGGTATCGACCGCATCGGGGTTCTCGCGTACGAACTTGATATCGAGCATGGCTCCTCCGGTTCCCTATGGCACCGACGGCGGGGCACGATGCGCCAGCCGCCGCGTCTCGCTGTTCCCTGCGCGTAAGCAATTCGTCAGAACGGCCCGCGCGCGCTTTGGCAAGTATATACTTAATGCACGTCAGGCGTTTCGCGTGAAGGCCCGAAACGCCCGGATGCACAGCTTTTTAACCGATGAGCACGAAAGAGCACCCATGCAAGATATTATCTCGTTCCTCTTCGAATCGCGCGCCGGTCTCGCCGTCCTCTTCTTCGGCGGCCTGGCCGTCGCCGCCATCGCCGCGTTCATCCTCGAGCGCCGCACGCACAAGATGTACGTCGACCGCGGCCCCAAGCAGGATGGCGACGACGACGGGCTGTTCGGCGGGCTGCTCTAGCCCGGATACCGGCCGGACGGCTCCGGTTTTGCGGCAGCCTCGCCGAACGCGGCGCGCGGGCGGCGCGGCGTCCACCATTCGATTTCCCCGCAGGCAAGGAGGAACCATGGCTTTGAGGCGTTCCCATTCGGGCGATGAGAACATCGACCCCTTCAACGCGCCCGACCCCGTGATGCCGAGCGAGGAACCCGAGCGCGAGGACCCCGATCCAGACGACGGCATAGCGCGCATCAAGCGGCGCGACGAGCGCCGTCGTGGAAATATGTCGGGGGCAGCATCGAACAGCTACCAGCCACCCACCTACAACCACGACGACGCCTCTTCCGCGCACGGGAGCTCATGGCAGGGCGCAAGCACTGGCACGAACGCCGGTGCCGAAAATGCCTCCTCGCATCACCGCCATCGCAGCAAACGCGCGCCGCGGGCCCCGCGCACGCACCGCAGCGAGCGGAACACGAGCTCGCGCACGACCTCATGCGCCATCTACCTCATCATCTTCATCTTGCTATCCGGTGCCATCGCGAGCGGCGCGGGCATGCTCCTGAGCTCGTGCTCGGCGGCCGTCGGGGGCTTCTTCGAGGGGCTCTTCGAGGATGACAGCCCCCGCTACGAGGACATCGAACCCAGTGCGCCGCGCGAGGTGGAGGACGCGGTGGTGAGCGCCGTCCAGACCGAGACGAAGCTGCAGCTCGATGCCCTGATCGCGGGCGAGTCGGACGGGGTCTCCCGCTTCGAGCAGGGCGCCACCGACATCTTCCAGTCCTATTGCGGCGCCACGCCCGAAGAGCTCGGCCTGAGCGCGCACGAGATCGCCATCTGGCAGCTCTCGCACGCGAGCTACGACCTCTCGAGCGCGCATGCGTACCTCTCGCAGATCGGCGAGGGCTACGAGGGCACCGCGAACGTGTACTTCGACTTCACGGCCCCCGATATCACCGCGCTCGTCTTCGAGCTCTCCGCGCACCTGCCCAACGGCTACCTGGAGCCGGGCGAAGCCGACGAGCTCACGCCCGAGAGCCTGCAGGAGATCCGCGCGGCGTACGACGCATACACCGCCGGGGAGCCCGAGTACGAGGAGCGGTTCTCGGTCATGAATTTCGAGGCTGCGACCGACCTGGAGGGCGGCAACTGCGCCATCGCCCTCGACACGGAGGCTTGGAACACCGAGCTCGACTGGCTCGCAATGTAAAAAAACCCCTGGGGTTATTTTACGCAGGCCTGGTGCGCCGATGTAAAAAACCCCTGGGGTAATTTTACATCCCCAGGGGCTACGCTACGCGCTAGAGCGGCGGGAGGTCGCTCGTCTTGTCCGCGGCGAGCATCTGCTCGAACATGCTCGCGCTCGTCTTGAAATCGGCCGGGAGCACCACGGTGGAGGTCCTGCCGGTCTTGGCGAACTCGGTCATCATCTCGGTCCACTGCGTGTACATGAACAGCAGGTTGGCCTCCTGGTTCGACACGCCGGTCTCCTGGATGCTCTCGAGCGAGTCCTTGATGCCCACGGCGATGGCCTTGCGCTGGTTAGCGATGCCCTCGCCCGCTTTCTCCATGGCCTCGGCCTCGGCGCGCGCCTCGGTCACGCGGCGGATGCGGTCCGCCTCGGCCAGGTCCTGCGCCGCCGCCTTCGTGCGCTGCGCCGCGTTGATCTGGTTCATGGAATCCTCGACCTCGGCCGGCAGCGCGATGCGCGTGATGAGCGTCGAGACGAGCGTGAAGCCGTAGTCCGCCATCTGCTCGGACACGGTGGCGTTCACGTCCTGCGCGATGTCGTCCTTCTTGGCAAAGACCTCATCGAGCGTGTACACCGGGATGGAGCTGCGCAGCGCGTCGGTGATGAAGTCGCGCATCTGCGCCACGGGCTGCTGCAGCATGTAGTAGCTCTTGTAGACGCCGGAATCCGCCGGGGTGGCGCCCATCTCGTATCCCACGTGGTACTGCACGGAGACCTCGAGGCCGATGGTCACGTTGTCCTCGGTCTTGGCGTCGATGTCGAAGCCGTTCTTCATGGTGCGCAGGCTCACCGTCGCGGCCTTGCGGTCGATGACGGGGATCTTCACGTGCAGGCCGGAGCCCACGATGCGGTTGAAGCGGCCGAGCCGCTCGATGATCACGGCGTGCTGCTGCTTCACCACGAAGAGCGCGTTCACCAGAACCGCGATGATGACCACCACCAGGACGATGAGGACGATCAAGCCTCCGAGTGCATCCAACATTTGGGCCCTCCCTAATAAAGCTCCTCTGTTCGGACAAGCATACCAGCCGCGCTGCATCCGCGGCGTAAGGCTTTGGTAAACGCGCTCGCCTTAGCCCTCGATGGCATCGATGGCGCGGATGAAGGCCGAGCGCATGCCGGCGCGCTCGAGCTCGGCGACGCCGCGGATGGTGGTGCCGCCGGGCGAGCACACGGCGTCCTTCATCGCGCCGGGGTGCGCGCCCGTGGCCAGCTGCAGGCGCGCGGTCCCCGCGACGGCCTGGCTCACCATCGTGTACGCGGTCGCGCGCGGGATGCCGTACTTCACCGCGGCGTCGGCGAGCGCCTCGATCATCATGGCGATGAACGCCGGCGTGCACCCGCCGATGGTCCCGGCGACGGACATGAGGCGCGTCTCGACCTCGACGACCGTCCCAAGCGGCTCGAAGAGCGCCGTGATAAGCGCGTGCTCCTCAGGCGTGAGGGTGTTCGCCTGCTCGAACGCCACGAGCCCCTCGCAGACCGCGACCGGGGTGTTCGGCATCGTCGAGATGTGGTGCACGCCAGGAATGACGGCCTCGTAGCGCTCGCTCGTCCAGCCCGCCGCGACCGAGACGACCACCTTGCCCGCCAGGCGCTCCGCGAGCGGCGGCAGCACCGTCTCGATGAGGTAGGGCTTGATGGCCACGACTACGATGTCGACCGCGTCGACGAGCTCCTCGGCCGTCGCGCAGGCCTGCATGCCGCGCGTCCCGGTGCGCTCGCGCAGGGCGTCGTAGCGCTTGGCGCAGGCGTAGAGGTGCTCCGCGGGCACTGTGCCCGCCATGAGCCAGCCGTCCGCGATGGCGCTCGCCATGTTGCCGAACCCCAGGAACCCGATCTTCACCGTCGTTGCGTCCATGACCTGTCCTTTCCCTCGATGCATGCCCGGCACCGGGCATCGCCCTCTCTTCCTCAGGCGCGGCGCTGCCGATGCGGAGCCCCGCCGCGCCCCACTACCGCCTGCGTTCCGCCGCGACCTCCTGCACGCGCGCGAACTGCTCCATGATGTACCCGTAGTTCTCGCGCCGATGCGGCACGGTGCACGCGCTGCAATCCTTGATGTCGCCCGCCTCGCCCACGTACCGAAAGTTCCCGCCGCACTCGCTGCCCAGGCAGTAGAGCGGGCAGAAGCAGAAGAGGCAGTTGAGCTCCTCGGCCGGCATGTCGTGGCACGGGTAGAACTCGCAGGCGGTGTGGTTGAAGAACTTGAAGTGCTCGGTGGGAGCCCCCGCAGGGGCGTCCGCCGCGCGTCCGGCCGACCCGACCGTCCCGTCCTCGCCCGCGGCCATCAGCGGAACACCACCGATCCCGTCGCGGGGTCCATCGACTCCACGATGGCGAGCGACTGCAGGTCGTAGCCGCGCTCGCGCAGGCTGTCGCCGCCGCCCTGGAAGCCCTTCTCGATGGCGATGCCGATGCCCTCCACGACCACGCCGGCCGCCTCGCACAGCTCGATGAGGCCGTTCAGCGCGCAGCCGTTCGCCAGGAAATCGTCGATGATGAGCACGTGCTCGCCCTTGTTCAGGAACCGCTTGCCCACGATCACGTGGAAATCCTTCTGCTTGGTGAAGGAGTGGATCGAGGTTGCGTACTGCTCGCCGTCGAGGTTGATGGACTGGTACTTCTTCGCGAACACCACCGGCACGTTGTTGAAGTGCTGCGCCGCCACGCAGGCGATGCCGATGCCGGAGGCCTCGATGGTGAGGATCTTGTCGATCCGCTTGCCCGCGAACAGCCGCGCCCACTCGGCGCCCATGCGGTCGAACAGCCCCACGTCGCACTGGTGGTTCAGGAAGGCGTCGACCTTGAGGACGTTCCCCTCCTTGATGGTGCCTTCTTGGACGATACGCTGCTTCAGCTCTTCCATCGTGCGCTTTCCCCCTGATCGCGGTCGTGTCCCGGCGCGGCGCCGGGACGGATTTCACCCAGTATACTTGCTGCGCGGCGGGCTCGATGCGCGGCGCGCGACATCCGATGATAAAATGGTGTCAGTCACCTTTTTATCACCGAGGGGAATGCCGATGACGGACGAGCCGCGCATCCTGATCGTCGAGGACGACGCCGACATCAACCACATCGTCGCGACGCGCCTGGCGCGCGAGGGCTACGCTTGCACGCAGGCCTATTCCGGCACCGAGGCGCGCCTGCTCCTGCAGGCCGGCGCGGCCGGGGAGGCACCGGAGCCGCTCCCCTTCGACCTCGTGGTCTGCGACCTCATGCTGCCCGGCCTCACCGGCGAGGAGCTCACCGCGCTCGTGCGCGAGCGCACGGCCGACGTGCCCATCATCGTCATCTCCGCCCGCACCGCGACCGCCGACAAGGTCGACCTGCTCAGGCTCGGCGCGGACGACTACCTCACGAAGCCCTTCGACCTCGACGAGCTCACCGCCCGCGTCGCGGTGCAGCTGCGGCATCGGCGAGGTACCGCGCAGGCGTCGGGTGCCGGCAGCGACGACGGAGGCGGCCACGAGCTGCGCTTCCGCTCCTGGACGCTCGACCCGGACGCCCGCACGTTCTCCGCCGCCGGCGCGCCCGTCGAGCTCACGCGCACGGAGTTCAACATCGTCGAGATGCTCATGAGCCACCCCAAGCGGGTGTTCAGCAAGCGCGAGCTCTTCGAGGGCGCGTGGGGCGAGGCGTACGCCGCGGACGACAGCACCGTGACCGTGCACGTCTCGAACATCCGCGCCAAGCTCAAGGCGTCGGGCACGAGCGACTACATCAAGACCGTGTGGGGCATGGGCTTCAAGCTCGTGGAATAGCGCGGGCTGGCAGCGCGGCGCGCTGGGAACGCGGCACGCCGGAACCGCGGCGCGCTCAGCGCCGGGCACGCCACCGGCCGCGCCCTCTCTGCCTGCGCTTCAGCTGCCCCATCGTCCATCTTTAGGCTTTCTTTACCCTTACCCAAGGGTTGCTGAACCATCCGCCCGCATACTCATGGGCAAGGAACGGAAAGCGAGCGGGAGGGAACCGCCATGAACGTCATCGAGACCTATGCGCTCACGAAGGCATACGGCAGCGTGCGCGCCGTCGACGGCCTGGACATGCGCGTCGCCCAGGGCGACATCTACGGCTTCGTGGGCAAGAACGGCGCCGGCAAGTCCACGACCATGAAGATGATCGCCGGGCTCGACGCGCCCACCGGGGGCACCATCAAGCTCTTCGGGGCCGAGCGCGCGGGCAGCGCGTTCTCGAGCGCGTTCTCGCGCATCGGGGCGCTCGTGGAGCAGCCGGGTCTGCTGCCGAATTTCTCCGCGTACGAGAACCTCATGATGAAGGCGCTCTCCGTGGGCGTCGTGCGGCCGCGCGAGCAGTGCCGGGAGCTGCTGGAACTCGTCGGCCTCGAGGACGTGGGCCCGCGCAAGGCGAAGAAGTTCTCGCTCGGCATGAAGCAGCGGCTGGGCCTCGCGCTCGCGCTCGTGGGATCTCCCGACCTGCTGCTCCTCGACGAGCCCTTCAACGGCATCGACCCCGAGGAGACCCGCGCCCTGCGCACCATGCTCATGCGCCTCAACCACGAGCGCGGCGTGACGATCGTCATCTCGAGCCACGTGCTCGACCAGCTCAACCGCATGGCCACGCGCTTCGGCGTCATCAAGGCCGGCCACATGGTGCGCGAGTTCACCGAGGATGAGCTCCACGCCGCCTGCGGCAGCTCCGTGCGCGTGAAGACGGCAGACCCCGCGCGCAGCCTCGCCATCCTGGAGGAGCGGCTCGCGGGCGCGGCGTTCCGCGTGGAGCCGGACGGCGGCATCGTGATCTCCGGGGCGCAGGGTGCGCGCAACGCGGCGGCGCGGTTCGGCGGGGCGGCGGGCGACGCCGCGAACGCGGGCGTGCCGACGGCGGAGGACGTATCCCACGCGCTCGCGGCAGGCGGCCAGACGATCCTCGAGCTCAGCGTGCTCGAGCGCGACATCGAGGAGTACTTCGTCGAGCTCATGGGCGGCGCGGCGGACGAGGCGGCGAACGCTGAGCACGCCGGCGCCGGCCCGCGGGGGCGGTAGCCATGGGCGGCCTCATCCTGGACGCCGTCATCCTCGGCGCCATCGCCTACCTGCTCGCTTCGGGACGTCGGCGCTGAGCCGCGCGCATCTGAACGACGCCCGAACCGTCCCCAACCATCGAAACTCCCCCTGCGGGACTCCCCGCAGGCAGCTTGAGAGGAGCTCGCAATGCTCAACCTTCTGAAAGCCGACCTCTACCGCATCACCCGCCCGCGCGGCCTGCGCGGCAGCCTCTGGCAGTACCTCGCTGTGTGCGCGGTTTTCTACGTTCTCATCTACCTCGTCTTCTGGATGATCGCCGGCGGCTTCGACTTCTCGACCGGCGCGATCACCAGCCTCACGACGTTCTCCTCGCCGAGCGCCATGATCGGCGACATGATGAGCGGCATCTTCCCGCTCTTCGTCTGCTTCTTCGTGGTCGAGCACGTCCTCGCCGACTTCAAGGACGGCTTCGCGCGCACCCTCGTCTCCGCACGCGCGGGGCGCCTTTCGTATTTCGCCGAGCGCATCGTGTTCGCCGGCATCGTGACCGTCATCGTGTTCTGCTCGCTCAGCCTCCTGACGGTCGTGCTCGGACTTGCGGTGGACACGCGCTTCGCCGCGATGGACGCGCCGCTCGCGTTCCTCGGCTGGGCGGTCGCGATCTGCCTGAACGCCTGGGCGCTCGCCGTCATCTCGCTCATCGTCGCCTACGCCACGCGCATCGTGCCCCTGAGCTACATCGTCGCGTTCTGCATCGCCGGATCGCTCGTGCCCGATGGCCTCTCGCTCATCGCCGGCCTCATCCAGGGGTACGCGCCCGGCCTCATGGGCATCTCGGACGTCCTCCGCGAGTTCGCGTGCTGGATGCCGTCGAACCTCGAGACGTGGCTGTGCAACGGTGGCGCGCAGGCGATGGCCGCGGGCTGGGGCGAACTCGGCGCCGCACTGCCAGGCACGGGCCTCACGCAGGCCATCCTCGCACCCGCGCTGTGGATCGCCGCGGCCAGCGCGGTCGTGCTCGCCATCTGCCGCGCGCGCGACATCTAACCCGTCGCACCCCGGGGTGGTACCCTGATGCCGAAGGCCAGGTTGCCACCCCCCCGTTCGAGGAAGGTTTCCATGCTTGTCGCCGCCATGCTCGTGCTCGGGATCTGCCTGGGCGCCCTCATCGCCGTCGCCGCCTATGCGACCGAGCTCAAGCGCATCGCCCGATTCCTGCGCACGCGCGACGCCCACAGCAACGCACGCGTGACGTCCGGCACCCCGGCGCCCGGCCTGCGCGAGCTCGCTGAGGCGGTGAACGCGGGGCTCGACCAGGCATCGCGCGAGCGCATCGCGGCGCTCCGCAGCCAGGAGGAATTCCAGCGCGACCTCTCCGCCCTCTCGCACGACATCCGCACGCCGCTCACGGGCGCCAAGGGCTACCTGCAGCTCGCGCGCGACGAGCGCGATGCCACCGTGCGCGACCGGCACCTCGAGGCAGCCGCCGCCCGCATCGACAGCACCTCCGAGCTCCTCGACGAGCTCTTCGCGTACACGAAGTCGACCGATCCCGACCTCGCGCCCGCGCCCGAGCGGGTGGACGCGCGCTCCGCGATCGAGCAGGCGCTCCTCGCCCACTATCCCGAGCTCGAGGCGAAGGGCTGGGAGCCCGAGGTCGCCTGCCCGGATGCGGTGACCGTCCTCGCGAACGGCGACGCCCTCGCACGCGTCTTCGACAACCTCGTCACGAACGCCGTCCGCCACGGGACGGGCGCGCCGCGCATCCGCGTGCACGCGGAGGGCGAAACGGCGTGCATCGTGTTCGAAAATCCCGTCGATCCGGGTGCGCACATCGACGTCGATCGGCTCTTCGACCGCTTCTACCAGGCCGATTCCGCGCGCGGCGCCGCCGGCAGCGGCCTTGGGCTCGCCATCGCCGCGAACCTCGTCCGCGCCATGCACGGCGAGATACGCGCGCACCTCGACCCAGGAGCCCTCGCCATCGAGCTCACCTTCCCGACCGCCTAGCTGCCGAATGGGTTGGTTGGGGACGTGTTCCTTTCAACCCATTTTCAGACAGCTTAACCGCCGCGTCCTCCCCGATGGGTTGAAAATGGGTTGAAAGGAACACGTCCCCAACCAACCCCCCCGACCAACCCATTCCGCGCCGCTCGCGGAACCGTTCGCCCGGCATCGCAGAGCATACACATTTCGGGCGCGGGAATATGAGAAACTGGTTGTTCAATCTGGGCGCACGGGGCGCCCGGGCGACGACACCCAGGAGCGACGTGCGCAGCAGGCTTCTCGAACATATCTCCTCGCCGCAGGACGTCAAGGCACTCGCTGCCTCCGACCTGCCCCTTCTCTGCGATGAGCTGCGTCAGGCCATCCTGGAGAACTCCGCGGCGGCCGGCGGGCACCTCGCCCCCAACCTCGGCGTCATCGAGCTCACCGTCGCCCTGCACCGCGTCTTCGACTCCCCCCGCGATAAGATCGTCCTCGACGTCTCGCACCAGTGCTACGCCCACAAAGCGCTCACCGGGCGCGCGGCGGCCTACCTCGACCCCGACCACTTCGGCGAGGTGTCCGGCTTCCTGAGCCCGCGCGAGTCCGAGCACGACCTCTTCTCCATCGGCCACACCTCGACCTCGCTCAGCCTCGCGTGCGGCCTCGCCACGGCGCGCGACCTCGCGGGCGGGCACCACGACGTGGTTGCCGTCATCGGCGACGGGTCGCTCTCCGGCGGCCTCGCCTTCGAGGGCCTCGACAACGCCGCCGACCTGAAGAGCGGCCTCATCATCGTCGTGAACGACAACGACCAGTCCATCGCCGAGAACCACGGCGGCATCTACGGCGCCCTCGCGGAGCTGCGCGCCACGCGCGGCGCCACCCCGTCGAACATCTTCCGCGCCATGGGCTTCGCCTACCGCTACCTCGAGGAGGGCAACGACGTCACCGCGCTCGTCGGCGCCCTCGAGGAGCTGCGCGGCACCGACCGCCCCGTGGTGCTCCACATCCACACCACGAAGGGCGCCGGGTACGGACCCGCCGAGCGCGCGCCCGAGCTCTGGCACCACGTGGGTCCCTTCGACCTTAAGACCGGCGAGAAGCGCAAGCTCATCAGCGGCGACGTGCCGCGCGACGGCTATGCCGACATCACGGCCCGCCACCTCCTCGAGCGCATGGCGCGCGACCCGCGCGTGGTGGCCATCACCGCCGGCATGCCCTACGTGCTCGGATTCACCCCCGAGCGCCGCGCGCAGGCCGGGGCGCAGTTCGTGGACGTCGGCATCGCCGAGGAGCACGCGGTCACCTTCTCCGCCGCGCTCGCCGCGGGCGGCGCCACCCCCGTCTTCGGTGCGTACGGCGCCTTCCTGCAGCGCGCCTACGACGAGCTCTGGCACGACCTCTGCCTCAACAGCGCGCCCGCCACGATCGTCGACATCGGCGCCTCCGTCTTCGGGGCGAACGCCGAGACGCACCTCAACTACTTCGACCTCGCGATGCTCGGCGCCCTGCCGAACCTCCGCGTGCTCACGCCCGTCTGCCTCGAGGAGTACCTCGCGATGCTCGATTGGTCGCTCGACCAGCGCGAGCGCCCCGTCGTGATCCGCATGCCGGTCGGCGCGCCCGCCTCGCGCCCCGACCTCGCGCCCGCGGCGCCGGCGACCTTCGACACGCCCGCCTACCAGGTCGTCCGCGAGGGCTCCGAGGTGGCCATCCTCGCGCTCGGCGGCTTCTTCACCCTGGGCGAGCAGGTGGCGGACGCCCTGGCCGAGCACGGCCTGTGCCCGACGCTCGTGAACCCGCGCTATGCCACGGAGCTCGACGAAGCGTTCCTGCGTGTCCTGCCCGAGCGGCACCGCACGGTCATCACGCTCGAGGACGGCGTGCTCGAGGGCGGCTGGGGCGAGAAGGTCGCGCGCTTCCTGGGGACGAGCGACGTGCGCACGCGCTGCTACGGCATCCCCAGGGGCTTCCCCGACCGCTTCGATCCGCAGGAGCTGCTGGCGAGCTGCGGCATCACCGTCGAGGGCATCGTCGCGGACATCCTGGGCATGCGGTAGCGCGCAAAGCCGCACGAACCGCGAGCCCCCGCCCGCCCCTTCCGAACGCAAACGCAAACGAGCCCGGCTCCCCTCCTGCACGCAGGGGAACCGGGCTCGCTTCATGCAAGCGTGCACCTTACGGGACGCAGCGCACCACCACGCCCCGCCGCACCCGACGTCCGCCTAGTCGAACTCGCGCAGCGCCTCGGAGAGCAGGCGCAGGCCCTCGCGCAGCGTCTCCTCCTGCGCGCAGTAGCCTAGCCGCGCGCCACACGGCAGCTCGAAGCGGCTGCCCGGCACGAGCAGCACGCCGCGCTCGCGCAGGAGCTTCAGGCAGAACTCTTCGTCATCCATGGGGATGTCGAGCTGGATGTACGAGGTCGACACACCCTTCGGCGGCACCCAGCGCACGCGCGGCTCGGCGTCGATCCACGCCTGGGCGATGGCGCGGTTCCCGAACACGATGGCACGGTTGCGCTCCAGGATGCGCTCGCGGTTCTTGAGCACATGCACGGCGAGCGCGTCGTTGAAGATGCCGCCGCAGATGAGCGTGTAGTCGCGGTACGTGCGGATGCGGTCGGCCACCTCGGCATTCGACACCGTCCACCCGATGCGCGCCGCCGGCACCGAATACGTCTTGGAGATGGAGTTCGTCACCACGGCGCGGTCGTAGAGGTCGGCCATGGACACGAAGCGGTCCGTGTCCTCGAGCGGCAGGTACACCTCGTCCGAGAGCACGTAGGCGCCCACGGAGCGCGCGATCTCCACGATCTGCTCGAGCGTCTCGCGCGGCAGCACGGTGCCGAGCGGGTTCGAGGCGTTGTTGATGCAGATGAGCTTCGTGTTCGGCCGCACGAGCCGCTCGAGCTCGGCGATGTCGGGCTGCCAGCCCAGCTCCTCCTGGATGTGCCAGTACTCGACCTCGGCGCCCAGCGTGCGCGGGATCTCGTAGAGCGGCTGGTAGGTGGGGTACTCGGCGATCACGTGGTCGCCGGGCTCCACGAGCGTCATGAGCGCGAGCAGGTTCGCGCCGGTGGCGCCGTTCGTCTGCAGGATGTTCTCGGGCTCCACGTTCTGGTAGAGCGAAGCCACCTCCTGCTTGAACTCGGGCGAGCCCTCGATCCAGCCGTAGTTCATCTTCTCGCGGCCGAGCTGCTCGTAGAAGCCCTGCCCGTCCGTGCCGTCGAGCTTCAGGATCTCGTCCATGGTGAGCGAGGCGATCGTGGACTGCGCGATATCCACCGTCGCGCTCTTCTCGTGCACGTTGAGCCAGTCCTCGACGCCGATGGTTGCGATGTTCATGTGTTCCTCCTCGTATTACAGCGTGATGATGCCCATGGCGAGCAGCACGAGCGCCAGCACGCCCAGCAAGGTGATGACCACGATGCCCGCCTTGTCCGCGCCTCCCAACGCGAGCCCCTCGGAACGGCGCCCCTGCACGTACACCACGAAGCCGGGGATGTAGCCCACGCAGGTGAGCAGCAGGTAGGACCAGCCGTTGAAGAGCACGCCCACCACCAGGAAGGCCGTGGCGATGGCACCGATGACGAGCTGCGCCGGCCGCTTGTTCTGGAGTGCCCACTTGACCTGGTAGGCGGCTGCGAGCGCCCAGGTGATGACGATGGCCACCGTGCACATGGAGTACGCGAAGTCGTAGGCGTCCTCGCTCACGAGCAGCACGATGAGGAAGGCCTGCGTGCACGCGCCCACCACGACGAGGCTCAGCTGCGGGGCGTTCTTGGCGTTGAGCTTGCCCCACGACGCGGGCAGGAGCTTCGCCTCCGCCATCTCCGAGGTGGTCTCGGCCGGCAGCATCGTGAACGAGAGCCACGAGCCCAGGATGGAGACGATGATGGCGACGGAGATGAACGCGCCGCCCCAGCCGGGCGCCATGTCCTCGAAGATGTAGACCATGGCGGGGTAGTCGAGCGTGGCGATCTCGGTGTAGCTCATGTAGCCGTAGGGCAAAACCGAGCAACCGATGTAGATGGCGAGCAGGCACGCGAGGCCGATGACCGTGGCCTTGCCCACGTCGCGCTTGCGGGCGGCGCGCGACGACATGACGGTGGCGCCCTCGATGCCCACGAACACCCAGAACATGATGATGAAGCAGTTCACGATCTGCTGGATCACGTCGCCGAGCGGCGCGGCGTCCGGGCCGGCGGTGCCGGCGGCGACGGCGTTGTTATACACGGCGCCCCAGAAGTCCGCAGTGAAGATGCCGGCGTTGAACAAGAAGAGGCTGAACAGGATGAAGACCGCGAGCGACACGACCTTGCACACCATGACAATGGCGTTCAAAAACGACGCGCTCTCCACGCCGCGGATGACGAAGATGGTGAGCAGCCACATCACCACCGACGCGATGGCGATGCACGGCACGGTGTTGCCCGGGAGGAACTCCGGGAAGAAGTAGCCCACCGTGGACATCATCATCGTGGCGAAGGCCACGTTGCCGAGCCACGCCGAGAGCCAGTAGCCCCAGCCCGAGACGAACCCCGCGAAGGGGCCGAAGCCCTCCTGCGCATAGGAGAAGATGCCCGGTAGGTCGGGGCGGTTCGCACCCAGATTGTTGAGCGAGAGCGCGAGCATGAGGAAGCCCAGGCCCACGATGAGCCAGGCCACAAGCGCGCTGCCCGGGGCGGCCACCTGCGCGAGCTGGCCCGAGATGGCGAAGGCGCCCGAGCCGATGCACGAGCTCACCACCATGCCGATGAGGCCGAAGAGGCCGATACCCTTCGTACCCTCCTGCCTCGTCTCCGTCGTTTCCGCCATATCGCAACTCCTTCCCGCGCCGCCGCGCATGTCGCCGCGCCCCCTTGGGCGGGCGCGCAGCCGGACGCAACCCGGATTTCACCAACGCGCTCAGAGGCGGATGGGCGCTCGGGGGAAGCGCGAGCCCCGATGAGCGGGCACGGTACCGCCGCCCTCCGCCTCTTGATGCCATATTCGGAGGGGCGCGAGGCGGCGGCTAGGGCTAAGCGGGGTGTACCGTGGGGCGTAACTTGGGTTTACCGATTGGAAACGGCGGCCTAAACCCGCAATAAACCGCAGGTAGCTGATGTAAAGCGAGCGGCTGCGCGCAGGACGGGCCGCGACCGTCCACCGGGAAGCACGGCGCGCCCGCGGCGCGGTCGAGTACCATGGAAGGCGTCGCATCGCGGGTGACGCGGGGACACCGGGGCTGCCGCGCGACGTCGGTGCGCGGCAAGGTGAGACGAGACGGCGCGAGGCAGCGCGCCCGGTACATCGATTTGGGGGCGTCCATGGACTTCATCGTGTTCCACTTCACGCTGTTCATGCTCCTCTCGTCGATCCTCACCTCGGCCACCTGCCTTTCGGCCTACCTCGTCTCGCGCAGGCAGCTCATGCTCATCGCCGCGGTGGGCTTCCTCTTCTACTTCTTCGACATCGCCTGGGTGTTCCAGGACAACATCCTCGCCGCGGGGCACGCCTGGCGCGATAACGGGACCTACCTCGCGCTGCGCTCCGTGGCCACGCTCGTCTCCGGCGTGGGGTTCATCTCGTCGTTCTGGCTGCTCGTCTGCGAGTACCTGGGCGGCGTGCCGCGCGCGGTGAAGCTCGTGCCCTGCGTCGTCTTCTGCCTCCTGAGCATCGCCGCGCTCGTCGCCGTGCCCGAGAACAACCTGGAGCGCTTCGTCTTCTACTCCATGCGGGCGCTCTTCCTGCTCTGGATGCTCATCTATGCGGGCGTGCGGTACCTCCTGCAGAAAAACGAGTCCGAGCGGGCGCGGCTCAAGCGCTCCGCCGGCCTGTACCTGCTGCTCTGGGTGCTCGGGGTGGGCGTGGTCGTGGAGGATGCCCTTTACTTCCTCGTGGCGGGCGCGGGCGGGTTCATCATGGACCTGCGCGCCGTGGCGCCCGAGCGCAACTACTGCGAGAACGCGCTCGTGCTGTGCTGCATGGTCACCGCGTGCCGCAGCGCGTTCAAGGCGCTCTCGCTGCGCTTCGAGAACCCGCCGGTGAAGAGCAGCGCGCCGCAGGAGGAGTTCATCGAGGCCAACCTCCCCTATTTCAGCCGCCGGCACCAGCTCTCGCCGCGCGAGCAGGAGATCATGCGCGAGGTGCTGCGCGGCAAGGACAACCAGAACATCGCCTCCGAGCTGCACCTTTCCCTGAGCACGGTGAAGGTGCACGTGCACAACATCCTGCAGAAGACCGGCCTCGAGAACCGCAAGGCGCTCATCCGGGAGTTCTGGAAGGACGCATAGGGCTGCACGGGCGGCGGGCGCGGCAGGCGCTTTTCCCTGGTCGGGATCGGTCTGCGCACCTCCCGCAGACCCCTCTTCGCCGCCGCGCGCACCGGCGCGCTCCGCATTACTTGGCGCATTTCATCCCGCATCACAAAACCGCGACGCGGCAAGAGCGGTACACTGGTGCCGCAAGTTCTGCATGGCGGCGAAAAGGGGGATACCCATGCTTCGAATCGGATTGCTCACGAGCGGCGGCGACTGCCAGGCGCTCAACGCGACCATGCGCGGCATCGTGAAGACGCTCTTCAACAAGAGCAAGGAATCACTGGAGATCTACGGGTTCGAGGACGGCTACCAGGGCCTCATCTACGGGCGCTACCGCAAGATGACCCCGCGCGACTTCAGCGGCATCCTCACGCGCGGCGGCACCATCCTGGGCACGAGCCGCACCCCGTTCAAGCTGCTCGACACGCCCGAGGCCGACGGCGTGGAGAAGGTCCCTGCCATGATCAAGACCTATAAGCAGCTGCATCTGGACTGCCTCTTCATGCTGGGCGGAAACGGCTCCACCAAGACCGCCAACCGCCTTTCGCAGGAGGGCCTGAACGTCATCGCCCTGCCCAAGACCATCGACAACGATACCTGGGGCACCGAGATGACGTTCGGCTTCACGAGCGCCGTCGAGATCGCCACGAAGTGCATCGATGACATCCACACCACCGCCTCGAGCCACGGCCGCGTATTCGTCATCGAGATCATGGGCCACAAGGTGGGCTGGATCCCCCTGTACGCGGGCGTCGCGGGCGGTGCGGACGTCATCCTCATCCCCGAGATCCCGTACAGCATGGACAACGTCATCGCGACGATCGACAAGCGCATGCAGACCGGCAGCCGCTTCACCATCCTCGCCGTCGCGGAGGGCGCCATCTCGAAGGAGGACGCCGCCCTCTCCAAGAAGGAGTACAAGAAGAAGGTCGCCGCGCGCACGAGCCCGTCCATCGTGTACGACATCGCCAAGGAGATCGAGGCGCGCACCGGGCGCGAGACGCGCGTGGCCATCCCCGGGCACACGCAGCGCGGCGGCATCCCCGACGCCCAGGACCGCATCTTCGCCACGCAGTGCGGCGTCGAGGCGGCGCTCGGCTGCCTTGAGGGCAAGTTCGGCTACATGATCGCCCAGGTGGACCGCAAGATGACGCGCGTGCCGCTCGCCGACGTCGCCGGCAAGCTCAAGTACGTCGACCCCAAGAGCGACCTCGTGCGCGAGGCAAAGGCGCTCGGCATCAGCTTCGGCGACGAGTGAGTCATTGGGGTCGGGTTCATTTGTCTCAGCGATCCCGCGCCCGTGCCCCGAAGCCTCACCTGCATTTTCGCGCTATTCAAACCGGTCGTGATCACCATGGCCGGTTTTTCGTTACCGGGCGCGACGAGGTGGCGCGCGGCGTGATATAGCGCGTGCAGACCCGCTTGCGAGCCCCGCTTTTCCGCCTCCGAAGCCCTCGCTGTGCCCGCGCTGGTCAAATGTTCCAGTTTTGTGACCGCTCATCTGGGAAATCAGGGGTGCGCTTCCTCCACCGCCCTGGTATCGGGCACGGTTATCCCACGTATGGGTGAATCGCACCCGTGTTTTCCCAGGATCGATGTCACAAAACGGGAATATTTGGCCACCCGTGCGCCCGCGCTACGCCCGCTCCGCCTGATGCGGCGCCACCGCCTGCATGATGAGCGCGATGAGCTCGTCGATGGGCATGCGATCGCGGCGCGGCATCCAGGTCGTTATGGCGCTCAGCAAGCCACTCGCATAGAAGTTGCGCAGGATATCGCGCTCGTCGTCCGTCAGCTCGTCCGCAGGGATGATGAACCGGTCGAGCAGCGGCGTGATGATGGCCTTCAAGCGCTCGGCGAACGAGGGGTCGCTCGCCAGGAGGCGCGGCATGAAGCGGTTGAAGCGCTCGGCGAGCTGCACGATGAAGCCCATGTGGTTTGAGAAGTCGAGCGTTTCCTCGCCGAGGAGCCGGTCGTTCACCAGCTGCCGGATCTGCGCGAGGATGCCGTCCTCGAGCTGCTCGAACAGGTCGTACACGTCGCGGTAGTGCAGGTAGAACGTCGCCCGGTTGTAGCCCGCGCGGTCGGTGATCTCGCGGATGGTGATCTTGTCGATGGGCTTCTCGAGGTACAGCTCCCAAAATGCCTGCATAAGATGGGCGCGCGTCTGTTCTGTGACCTGCGGCTGACGTTTCATGCATCCATCCCCTCGCTTCCGTGCGGCGACCGATCGCGCACCGCGCCCGCTCGTCCCATTCGACAATTCGTCAACAGGTGTCGAGCGCCTATCGAACATGGGTACAACCGTCTTTATACTACTAGACAACACGCTGTCGAGCGATTCCGCAGCGCGGCACTCGGCGCTCTCGGCTATCTAGAATCGGTGCATCGCATGGCATATATCGAGTTCAACGACGTTGTCAAGGCCTACGGATCCGGCGAGACGCTCATCCACGCGCTCGACGGCGCGAGCTTCGAGGTGGAGCGCGGCGAGCTGGCCGTGATCCTGGGCGCGTCGGGCGCGGGCAAGACCACGGCGCTCAACATCCTCGGCGGCATGGATTCCGCCACCTCAGGCGAGGTGCTCGTGGACGGCCGCGACATCACGCACGCCACCGAGCGCGAGCTCGTCGAGTACCGCCGCACCGACGTGGGCTTCGTGTTCCAGTTCTACAACCTCGTCCCCAACCTCACCGCGCTCGAGAACGTCGAGCTCGCGGCGCAGGTGTGCCCGGACGCCCTCGACGCGCGCGAATCGCTCGAGAAGGTCGGCCTCGCCGCGCGCCTCGCCAACTTCCCCGCGCAGCTCTCCGGCGGCGAGCAGCAGCGCGTCTCCATCGCCCGCGCCGTCGCGAAGAACCCGAAGCTCCTGCTCTGCGACGAGCCCACCGGCGCGCTCGACTACCAGACCGGCAAGCAGATCCTCCAGCTCCTGCAGGACACGTGCCGGCGCGACGGCATCACCGTCATCATCATCACGCACAACTCCGCGCTCGCGCCCATGGCCGACCGCCTCATCCGCTTCAAGAGCGGTCGCGTGACCGACATGTCGCTCAACCCGTCGCCGACGCCCATCGCCCAGATCGAATGGTAGGCGCAGCGCGATGAAGGCCTTCACGAAGGACATCGTCCGCACGATACGCGGAAGCATGAAGCGCTTCCTCTCCATCGTGGTCATCTGCGCGCTCGGCGCGACCATGCTCACCGGCCTCTCCATGGCCTGCATCGACCTGCGCGCGGCGGCGAGCGCCCTCTACAGCAGCCAGCACCTCTTCGACATCTCCGTGCAGTCGACCTACGGCCTCACGGACGAGGACATCGCCGAGCTCGCCGCGGTGGACGGCGTCGCGCAGGCGGAGGGCGGGTTCGAGGAGACGACGTACACCCTCGTCGACGGGCTGCGCGCCACCATCACCGTGAAGGCGCTGCTCGCGAGCGGCATGAACGAACCGTATGTGGTGGAGGGGCGCCTGCCCGAGTCCGCGGACGAGGTCGCGGTAACGGAGAAGTACCTCAAGGACTCCGGCAAGCAGATCGGGGACACGCTCGAGTTCGAAGATGCCGAGCAGGACGACCCCACCGGGCTTTCCGACGAGCCGTCCGTGGGCGCGATTCCCGGCGGCACGTACACCATCGTGGGCACCGTCGTGGACCCGGCGAACATCACGCAGCCGGACGGCCCCGTCGCGTTCCGCGCGAGCACGTCGAGCGACTACACGTTCTTCGTGAGCGACCGCGCCGTCCAGGACGACGCCACGTACACCATCGCCTACCTCGCTGTTTCCGGTACAGAGAACCTGTCGGCGTATTCCGAAGCGTATGACGCGCGCGTAGACGAGGTGCAGGCGCGCGTGGAGGACCTGGCGCCGCAGCGCGAGCGGGCGCGTGCGCAGGCCATTAAAGACGAGGCCATGGCCGAGATCGACGACCAGGAAGCGGACGCCCTCGCCGAGCTCGCCGACGCCGAATCCGCACTCGACGACGCGCAGGCGGAGATCGACGACGGCCTGGCAGAAGCCCAAGACGGCCAGCGTGAACTCGACGAGCAGCGTGCGAACGCCCTTGCCGAGCTCGGTGACGCGCAAGCACAGATCGACGATGGACGTACTGAAGCGCAGGCGGGTATCGAGCAGGCGCAGAGCGGTCTCGCAACGATCGCGGAGACGCGGGCAGTGCTTGAGGAGCAGCTGGACAAGATCGGCGCACTTGAATCGGGCATCGCTCAGGCGGAGAAGGCCGTCCAGCTTGCTCAAGCAGGTGTGAGTACGGCGCAAGCGCAAGGTGCGGAGCTCCTTGATGGTCTTGAACAGATTGCAAACACCGTTGGCATGGACTTCTCGCCGGTGCGCGACGCCTGGAACAACTTGTGTTCATATTCCGGACTGGAAGAACCCATCGAGCTCGAAGAAGCGTTCACGAGCGCCGTGAAGACCTTCCGTGACGGCGCCACGGGAAAATTGCAGCAACTACGCACCGACGCGCAGAGTTATCAAGATATGCTTGAGCAGCGTCTCGCCCCGCAGATTGAGCGTCGCACGCAGGTGGCCGAACGCCGAGAGGACATCGAGGAGCGCACGGGCGCAATCGATGCGCGCGTCGCCCAGATCGCAGTGCGGCTCACCCAGATCGATGATACCTTGGCCTCGCTCGAGGAAGACGATCCCGCACGCGCCGATCTCCTAACCGAACGCGGCGAACTCGCGGAAGAGCAGCGGGCACTCACCGAGGAGGAGAACCTGCTCGCCAGCGAGGAAAGCGCGCTCGCCGAGGAGCAGGACGTGCTCAACGCGCAGCTCGCCGCCTACGATCAACTCGCCGAGCAGCTGGATCAACTCAACCAAGCGCTCACATCGCTCGAAAACATCTCTGACGCTGCCATCGACCAGCTCGCGCAGGGCATGGGGCGCGCGGCCTCGGGCGCCGCGCAGGCTAACGCGGCTTTCGCCCAGCTCCAAGCCATCGCATCCCAACTCCCCGGCGGCATCGAGGGATCCCGTCAGAGCATCCGCGACGGCCTGGCGCAGCTCGCCGCCCAGGAAACACGAGCACAAGAGGGCCTCGATACGGCGCGCAGTGCTCTCGCCCAGCTCGATGCCGGCCAGCGCGAGCTCATCGCGCAGCGCGCCTCCGCGCTCGCCCAGCTCGCCGACGCGCAGGCACAGCTCGACGACGCCCTCGCCCAGCTCGCTGATGGCCAAGCCGAGCTCGACGACGGGCGCGCGACCTTCGAGGA
Organism: [Collinsella] massiliensis; assembly: GCA_000333815.1. Lineage (GTDB taxonomy): Bacteria > Actinomycetota > Coriobacteriia > Coriobacteriales > Coriobacteriaceae > Enorma. The sequence goes on along the minus strand of CAPI01000046.1, from coordinate 32,083 downwards.
GGAGCGCGACGACGCCCTCGCGCAGATCGCCGACGCCCGCGCGGATGTGGACGCCGTCGAGCCCGCCACCTGGTACGTGCAGAATCGCTCCGGCCTCGGCAGCTATTCGAGCGTCGACTCCGACGCCTCGTCCATCGAGACCATCGCGAACATCATCCCCGTCATCTTCTACATCGTCGCGATCCTCGTGAGCCTCACCACCGCCACCCGCATGGTCGAGGAGGAGCGCACGCTCATCGGCCTGTACAAGGCGCTCGGCTACTCGAAGGCGCGCATCCTGTCGAAATACCTCATCTACACCGCGACGGCCGCGCTCATCGGCGGCATCCTGGGCGACATCCTCGGGTTCGTGCTCATCCCCTACATCTTGTTCTACATCTTCCAGGCCATGTACCTGCTGCCGCTCTTCAGCCTGCAGTTCAACCTGTTCTACGCGGTGCTGGGCATCGCGGCGTTCGTGATCGGCATCGCCGGATCGACGTTCATCACCTGCCGTGCGGACCTGCGCGAGACGCCCGCCTCGCTCATGCGCCCGCGTGCCCCGCGCGCCGGTTCGCGCATCTTCCTGGAGCACATCCGCCCGCTCTGGCGACGCCTCGGGTTCCTCAACAAGGTCACGGCGCGCAACCTCTTCCGCTACAAGAAGCGCTTCGCCATGACGGTGTTCGGCATCATGGGCTGCACGGCGCTGCTCGTCTGCGGGTTCTCCATCAAGAACACCGTCGAGTCGCTCGCGCCGCGCCAGTACGAGAACATCTACCGCTACGACCTCATGGCGGTCACGCAGGCGGACGACTTCGAGACCTGCCAGGCGCTCCTCGAGGATTCGGGCGAGGTGCGCAACCTCCAGGCGCTCGGCATCGACAACATCACCGTCGAGTTCGACGGCGCGAAGGAGAGCATGCAGCTCTACGTGGTGCCGCGCGGTGCCTCGATCGACCCGTACGTGAGCCTCGAGACACTTTCCGGCGAGCCCATCGACCTCGACGAGGCGGGCGTGGTCATCACGAACAACGCCGCCACGGTGCTCGACCTCGCGCAGGGCGATACCGCGCAGCTCACCACGACCGCACTCGACGAGGCGGATGCGCCCGTCAACGCCATCACCCGCAACTACCTGGGCAATGCCGTCTACATGACCCAAGACGCCTACGAGGAGCTGTTCGGGAAGCCGCTCGAGCTCACCGGGTTCTTCGCGCACCTCGCGGGCGACAACGCCGAGCAGCTGGAGTTCGCCGACGAACTCGAGGCGAGCGAGGACTTCCTCTCCATCACGAGCACGGCAAAGATGCACCAGCAGTTCGAGAAGAGCTTCACCCTCATCAACGTGGTGGTCTACGTGATCATCGGGTTGGCCGCGGGGCTCGCGTTCGTGGTGCTCTTCACGCTCTCCACGGTGAACATCGGCGAGCGCGAGCGCGAGATCGCCACCATCAAGGTGCTCGGCTTCCGCGTGGGCGAGGTGCGCACGTACATCAACAAGGAGACGTTCGTGCTCACGCTCATCGGCATCCTCGTGGGGCTGCCCGCCGGCTGGGCGCTGTCCGAGAGCTTCACGTACATCCTGAAGATGCCGTCGATCTTCTTCGACGTCGAGGTGGCGCCGTGGTGCTATGCGCTCGCGGCGGCGTTCTCGGTGGTGTTCGCGCTCGTGGTGAGCCGCATCACGAACCGCATGCTCGACCGCGTGAACATGGTGGAGGCCCTCAAGAGCCCAGAGTGACGCGCTGAGGTCGGCGCCGGTGATAATTTGGTGTCAGTCACCATTTTATCACCAAGAGCCCAGAGCGACCCACCGGTGATAAAATGGTGTCAGTCACCTTTTTATCACCGACGGGCGCGGCGCGGGCGCAACCGGTGTCCGCAACCGCACGTTGCGCCAAAAGCTGCAGCTTCCCGAACCATTCCACCTAAAAGCGCTGGCGCAACCGTGTGCCGCCTCCTAGCATGAATGCAACCTTCCAACCCACGGCGCCGGCGTGGCACCAGATGAGGAGGCGTGCGATGCTCAGTCCCTTAGCGCAGCGATTGTCCGACCTCAGGTTCGAGCACGGCATGAGCCAAGATGCCGTCGCCGATGCGATCGGCGTGACCCGGCAGGCGGTGTCGAAATGGGAGCGCGGCGAGGCGGTTCCCGATACCGACAACCTCATCGCCCTCGCGAACCTCTACCACGTGACCCTGGATTCCCTGGTCTCGCCACCGGAGACCGAGACGGTCGAAACGGCTGGCCGCGACGAAGATGCCGAGGCGTGCGACGATGCCGGCCCCGACGACCGCCCGCCCTCGCTCGCCCAGCGCGCTATCCGTTGGGTACAAGGCTCGCGGCACACGGTGCTCATCTTCGCTGGGGGTCTGCTGCTCGGCATCGTCGTGTGCCTCGCTGTGCCGGGAATGGCGCGCACTGCCATGCGCAGCAGGCTCAATGTCACCGGAACCATCGTCTCAACGGCTCCGGCTTGGAGACAGGGCGTCGTCAAAAGCGATGCCCTGTGGTCGGGCGTCTCGAACGAGCGCGTGTTCTATGTCATTTACATCGATGACGACACGACGTTCAGAGACGCCGACGGGCAGGTTATGGAAGATCCACCCCTCGTGCTGCGGTCGGGCTGGAAGGTCAAGGTCACGTTTTGGGACGACGCGCCAGACATCCATTCCGAGCTCATGCACGCAGACGAGGTGCAGATCCTCGACTGATAATTTGGTGTCAGTCACCTTTTTATCACCGGCGCCGGGCGCGGGCGCACTCCACCCGCGGGCTTACGCGAGCAGCAGCTTCAGGATCTGCACGGCGTTCGTCGCAGCGCCCTTGCGAATCTGGTCGCCGCAGCACCAGAACGTGATGCCGCGCGCGGGCTCGGGGTTCGAGATGTCGCGGCGCAGGCGACCAACCCAGATGAGGTCCTGGTCGCTCGTGTCGAGCGGCATGGGGAAGCGATCGTGCGCGCTCACGGCGTCGCGATCGTCCACGAGCTTCACGCCGGGCGCGACAGCGAGGATCTCGCGCGCCTCCTCCACCGTGATGTCGCGCTCGAACTCGAGCGTGATGCTCTCGGAATGCGAGCGCATCACCGGCACGCGCACGCAGGTGCAGTTCACGCGCAGCTCGGGCAGGTGCATGATCTTGCGCCCCTCGTTCTGCAGCTTCATCTCCTCCGAGGTGTAGCCCTCGCCGTCGAAGCCGCCGATCTGCGGGATGAGGTTGCTCACGAGCTGCGCGGCAAACGCGTGCGGCTCAGGGATGTCCTCGCCGCGCCCCATCGCTTGGATCTGCGCCTCGAGCTCCGCCATGCCCGGCGCGCCCGTGCCGCTCGCGGCCTGGTACGTCGACACGATCATGCGCGTCACGCCCGCCGCCAGGTGCAGCGGCCACGTGGGCACGAGGCCGATGATCGTGGCGCAGTTGGGGTTGGCGATGATGCCGTGGTGCGCGAGGGCGTCCGCACCGTTGACCTCGGGCACCACGAGCGGCACATCGGGATCGAGGCGGAACGCATGGCTGTTGTCGATCACGACAGCGCCCGCTTCCACGGCCTTCGGCAGAAGCTCGCGCGCGATGGCGTCGTCCGCCGCCCCGAGCACGAAGTCGCAGCCCTGGAACGCCTCGGGTCGCGCCTCCTGGATGGCGATCTCCTCGCCCTTGAACGTCATGAGCTTGCCGGCGCTGCGCGCACTCGCGAGCAGGCGCAGCTCGCCCACGGGAACGTCCTGCTCCTCCAGGCACTGGAGCATCTGCGTGCCCACGGCCCCCGTCGCGCCCAGGATGGCGATGGTGTACTGCTTCATGGCTCCTCCTCAATGGGTTGAAACGAACACGTCCCCAAACAACCCCTCGGGGCTACTCGACCCGCTGCGCCAGACCCGCCGTCTCGATGCGCGCCTCTTCCTCGGCACGCTTCAGGTCGGAGAGCTCGAGCAGGTGGTCGCCGTCGGAAAACGCCCGGTAGATGGCGCGGATGGCACGCTCGAAATCGCTGTCGCGCACGCCCACGATGATGTTGATCTCGTCGGAGCCCTGCGACATCATGCGGATGGACACGCCCTCCTGGCCGAGTGCCGCGAAGAGCGATCCCGACACGCCGGGGCGCCCCACCACGTTGCGGCCGACGGTCGACACGAGCGCCAGGTCGTCCACGACCTTGATCTTATCCGGCTCGACCTCGCGCTTGATGTCCGCGACGATCGACCACAGCGAATCCTTCACGTCCTCGCCGCGCACGACCACGGCGAACGAGTCGATGCCCGAGGGGATGTGCTCCACGCTCACGCGGTAGCGCTCGAAGATCGAGAGCACGCGGCGGTAGTAGCCGATCTCGTTCGTGAGGTGGTCCTTCAGGATGTGCACGGCCACGAAGTCGCGCTTGCCCGTGACGCCGGTGATGATGGGCTCGTCCGAGACGTAGTCGTCGCGGTCGGAGATGATCGTGCCGGGGTCCTGCGGCCGGTTCGTGTTCTTGATGGCGATGGGGATGCCCGCCTCCATGACGGGGAGCACGGCCTCCTCGTGCAGCACCGACGCGCCCATGTACGAGAGCTCGCGCAGCTCGGAATAGGTGATGCGGCCGATGGGCTGCGGGTTGTCCACGATGCGCGGGTCCGCGGAGAGGAAGCCCGAGACGTCCGTCCAGTTCTCGTAGAGGTCCGCGCCGAGGCATTTCGCCAGAATGGAGCCGGAGATGTCGCCGCCGCCGCGATCGAGCAGCATGATGCGCCCCTCGCGCGTGGCGCCGTAGAAGCCGGGCATGAGGAAGCCGCCGGGGATGCCGCGCTCCTGGATGAGGGCCTCGGTGCGCTCCATGGCGAGCGTGCCGTCGTGGTGGAAGGCCACGACGTCGGCGGCGTCGAGGAAGGGCAGGTCGAGGTACTCGGCCATGAGGCGGCCGGTGAAGTACTCGCCGCGGCTCACGAGCTCCTCCTGCGTGAGCTCGCCGGCGTGCACGCGCTCGCAGAACGTCGCGTACTCCTCGCGGATGGGGTAGCTGAGCCCCAGCTCGTCGGCGATGGCGAAGAAGCGGCTGCCGATGTCCTCGAGCAGGTCGTCGCACGAGACGTGGTAGCGCATGTGGGCCGAGACGAGGTAGAGCAGGTCCGTGACCTTGGCGTCGCTCTTCCAGCGGCGGCCGCACGCCGAGACCACGATGAACCGGCGCGACGGGTCGGCCTCGACGATCCGCTTGATCTGCTTGAAGTGCTTGGCATCGGCGACCGACGAGCCGCCGAACTTGGCGATCTTAATCATATCGATGAGGTTACCTTTCCTGGCTCGCCTGCGCGCGTGCGATGCGCTCTGATACCATGGGTTTGGTTCGAACTCCGGCGCACACGAGGAGCTTCCACATGAGTTTGTATCATAGTACACGTTCGCGAGCCATTTCCCGCACCTCGAAGGAGGCGATTCGCGAAGGCCTCGCACCGGATGGCGGGCTCTTCGTCTGCGACGCCCTGGGAGCGGAGAAATTCGAGGTCAGCCGCCTTGCCGAGATGTCGTACAGCGAGATCGCCCAGGCTGTGCTGCAATTGTTACTACCTGATTACACATCGGACGAGATCGCCGCGTGCGTACGCGAGGCCTACGAGGGCACCTTCGCGAGCCCCGAGGTCACGCCCCTCGTCCCGCTTGAGTCATTGGGGACGGGTTCAATTGACTCACCCGTCTCCGTACTCGAGCTCTTCCATGGCCCCACGAGCGCCTTCAAGGACGTCGCCCTGCAGATGCTGCCGCGGCTCATGGCGCGCGCGGGCGACGCGGACGGCGACGGGCGCGTGATGATCGTCACCGCGACCTCGGGCGACACGGGCAAGGCGGCGCTCGCCGGCTTCGCCGACGCTCCCGGCTGCGGCATCACCGTCTTCTACCCCGCCGGCAAGGTGAGCCACGTGCAGGAGCTGCAGATGACCACGCAGGCGGGCGGCAACGTGGCCGTCTGCGCCGTGCGCGGAAACTTCGACGACACGCAGAGCGCCGTGAAGCGCATCTTCGCCGATAGCGCGCTCGCGGAGCGCCTCGGCGCGGCGGGCTGGACGCTTTCGAGCGCGAACTCCATCAACGTGGGGCGCCTCGTGCCGCAGGTGGTCTACTACTTCGCCGCCTACGCGCAACTGCTGCGCGCGGGCACGATCGAGGTGGGCGACGAGGTCGAGTTCTGCGTGCCCACCGGCAACTTCGGCGACGTGCTCGCCGGGTACTACGCCAAGCTCCTGGGGCTGCCCGTGGCGAAGCTCATCGTGGCGAGCGACGCGAACAACGTGCTCTACGACTTCCTCACCACGGGCGTCTATGACCGCAACCGCCCGTTCTTCACCACGACCTCGCCCAGCATGGACATCCTCATCTCGTCGAACCTCGAGCGCATGCTCTACTACCTGAGTGACGGCGACTGCGAGCTCGTGGCCGCGCTCATGGCAGAGCTCGCCGAGACCGGCCGCTACGAGGTGCCGGCAGACCTGCTCGCGCGCATCCAGGAGGTGTTCGGCTGCGGCTGGGCGAGCGAGGCCGAGGTGAGCGACGCCATCCGCTCCTGCTGGGAGGGCCATGGCTACCTCATCGACCCGCACACCGCCTGCGGCTACCACGTGCTCGAGCGCACGCCCGCCGCGCCCGGCGCCCGCGCCCGCGTGCTGCTCTCCACGGCGAGCCCGTACAAGTTCCCGCGCGCCGTGGCCGAGGCGCTCGACCTCGCGGTTCCCGAAGACGATTTCGCCTGCATGGAGACGCTCGCCCAGGCGACCGGCACCATGCCGCCCGCGCAGCTCGCCAGCCTGCAGAGCGCACCGATCCTGCACGGCGACGTGGTCGATGTCGACGACATGGGCGCGTTCGTGGAGCGGGCAGCACTCGACCTGTAGACCCGGCGGCGCCCGGCTCACAGCACCCGGCATGTTTTCATCACTCGCAGACAGGGAGGACGATCACGCATGATCAAGGTAACCGTTCCGGCGACGAGCGCGAACCTGGGCATCGGCTACGACACGCTCGGCATGGCGGTGTCGCTCTACGCGCACTTCACCTTCGACCATGCCGACACGCTCACCATCACCGGCTGCCCCGAGGAGTTCCAGAACGAAGACAACATGGTCTACCAGGCGTTTGTCCAAGCGCTCAAGGCGTGGGGCAGGGAGCCGTTCCCCATCTCCATCGACATCGACACGCAAATCCCCGTCGCGCGCGGCCTGGGCTCGAGCTCGACCTGCGTCGTCGCGGGCATCATGGGGGCCGCCGCCCTCACCCGCCGCGCCGTGACGCGCGACGAGCTCGTGGCGCTCGCCGCGCAGATGGAGGGGCACCCGGACAACGTCGCGCCTGCGCTGCTCGGCGCCGCCGTCTGCTCGTTCACCCCCACCGGCGAGCTGCCGCGCTGCCTGCGCTACGCCGTGAGCGACCGCCTGCGCTTCGTCACCATCATCCCGCCGTACGAGGTGCACACGAGCGAGGCGCGCAAGGTCGTGCCGCAGGAGGTGCCGCTCTCCACCGCCGTGTGGCAGATGGGGCGCGTCGCTGGGCTCACGCGCGGGCTCGAGACCGGGGACACCGACCTCATCGCCGCCGCGAACGACGACCGCCTGCAGGAGCCGTACCGCCGCGCGCTCATCCCCGACTACGATGCCATCCGCGCGACCTGCCTCGAGGGCGGGGCCAAGACGCTGTGGATCTCCGGCTCGGGCTCCACGCTCATGGCGGTGACCGACGACACCATCGTGGCGAAGTTTTTACAGGTGCGCCTGCGCGAGCAGTTCCCCGAGTGCGAGACGCATATCCTCACCTGCGACAACGCCGGAGCGCAGATCGAGTACCTGTAGCAGGTGCGCGAAGGCGGCGGACCGGGATCGTCTCGGGGCGAATCGCTTCGAGTCACATGGCGCAGTGGCGTAACTCATCGCGCCTCCAGGCGGACACGGCTGGGTTACGTTGCTGGTCGCTGCATGTATGGGTATAATTCACCCATAATAAGGAGGTAATTATGGCCACATGTGTTCCGATCAGCGAGCTCAAAGATAGCGCCGCATTTTCCAAAAAGGTTGCCCAAGCAGGCGAACCCGTCATCGTTACAAAAAACGGCTACGAGCAGTTCGTCGTCATCGACGCAAACCTATTTCGTGAGTTTCGCCGCGAAACGCCCGCGGAGCACCTCGAACGGCTCCTCCAAGAAGCGGATCGGGATATTCGCGCCGGCAGGATATCCGATATGAGTGCGGGCATTGAAGTGATTCGAGCAAAGTATGGCTTGTAGGGTCGTTTGGACAGACCGCGCTCGTCAGGACCTCGAGGATATCATCGAATATATCGCAGTGACCCTCGCGAGCCCGCAAGCCGCGCGCGAACATTTGACAGCGTTTGCGGAGGCAGTCGACCGCATCTCACACAATCCAAAGCTCTATGCCATCTCGAGCCAACTCTCATGCGCGGCGCGCAACCTGCGGACGTGCTTCATCAAACGGTACGTGCTGCTGTATTCCTTCCATGATGAAGAACTCGTCATCGTGAACCGCATCTTCTCCACCCTCCGAGACTATGCCTCGCTCATCGCGGCAGCGGGGTCTGAAGAATAGAACAGCTCGTCGCTTGGCGCGATGCGCTGTATTCGGGCGTCGCCGCGCCGCGGCCGAACGTAGCGCCTCCGTTTGCGTGGCATTGCGGCGCAAATTGCACCTCACTAGGATGCTGGCGGGTAATCGGTCGCGATTTTTAATCGCATGCGCGTCTTTTCTGGTGATGGAATTCAGATATGCGCGATTGGACGGCCCGTCGGTGCTTCCATTAGCGGCTACAACCGACCGCCGTGCGCGCCGAGAGCAACAAAACCGCAGGATTCGCTTCGCCAGATTCGAGGCGGCGCCATTTCGTTCGGCATAATTAGGCGCTCAGCGCCGCCGTATCGTGCATATCTGAATTTCACCACCAGAAATTGGCGGGCGCCATGCAAAAACCGCTTCCTATGCCCGCCCAAGGCCCTCCGCGCGCGCCTCCTCGGCCACGGCATCCGCCACGGCGGGCGCCACGCGCTCGTCGAAGGGCGACGGGATGATGTAGTCCGGCGCGAGGTCATCGCCCACGAGCCCCGCGATGGCATGCGCGGCAGCGAGCATCATACCCTCCGTGATGTCGCGCGCCCGCACGTCGAGCGCCCCGCGGAACACTCCGGGGAACACGAGCACGTTGTTGATCTGGTTCGGGTAGTCCGAGCGGCCAGACGCCGCGATGGCCGCGCCCGCGGCGAGCGCCTCATCGGGCATGATTTCCGGCACCGGGTTCGCCAGCGAGAAGACGACCGCCCCGGGCGCCATGGAGCGCACCATATCCTGCGATACCACGCCCGCCACGGAAACGCCCACGAACACATCCGCGCCCGCGAGCGCGTCGGCGAGGCTCCCCGTCACCCGCCGGGGGTTCGTGCGCGCAGCCATCTCCACCTGCGCGGGGTTCATCCCCGCCTTGCCCGGGTACAGCGCGCCGTCGATGTCGCACAGCACGATGTCGCGCACGCCCAGCCGCAGCATGAGGCGCGCGATGGAGATGCCGGCCGCGCCCGCGCCCGAGAACACCACGCGCACGTCCTCGATGCGCTTCCCCACCGCGCGGCATGCGTTGATGAGCGCGGCGCACACCGCGACCGCCGTGCCGTGCTGGTCGTCGTGGAACACGGGGATGTCGATGCGCTCCTTCAAGCGGCGCTCAACCTCGAAGCAGCGCGGCGCGGCGATGTCCTCGAGGTTGATGCCACCGAAGCTGCCGGCGATGTGCACGATGGTGTCCACGATGACGTCGACGTCGGTCGAGTCGATGCACAGCGGGAAGGCATCAACGTCGGCGAACGCCTTGAACAGCGCGCACTTCCCCTCCATGACGGGCATGCCCGCCACGCCGCCGATGTTGCCCAGGCCGAGCACCGCCGACCCGTCGGTGACGATCGCGACGAGGTTCCCCCGGCGCGTGTAGGTGTACGAGAGATCCGGGTCGCGCGCGATCTCGAGGCACGGCGCCGCGACCCCCGGCGTGTAGGCGACCGAGAGGTCTTCGCGCGTCTCGAGCGGAACGCGGTTCACGACCTCGATCTTGCCGCGCCACTCCGCGTGCTTCTGAAGTGCCAGCTCCTTGGTGTCCATCGCGTCCCAGCCTTTCCCTCGGGCAGCACGCGGCAGCGTGTGGCGTGCCGTGCCGAGCAACGGTTCTACGAGGAAAACTATACGCCGGAAGCGCGCCCGCGCGATGCGCGGAAGGGATAAAACACCACGATACATGCGTCCCTATCGGGCAGTGTTGCGGAGAACGGGCAAGCTCGCCCCGCGCCTCCCCTAATGCGCGTCACCGACCAGTTTGAGCCCGACCACGCAGGCGACGAGGCCCACGAGCAGTGCGATCTTAGCCGGAGATGCGGCCTCGGCGCCGGTGATCATGCTGTAGCCGACGGTGACCGCCGCACCGATGCCCACCCACACGGCATACGCCGTCCCAATGGGAATGCTCTTCACGGCATGGCTCAAGCCCAGCATGCTCACAGCGAGCGCAGCGAGGAAGATGATCGTCGGCAGCGGCTTCGTGAAACCCTCCGCCCGGTCGAGCGCGAGCGCCCACACGGCCTCCATCGCACCGGACGCAACCAGAACAAGCCAATCCATACGGACCCCTTTCCGCGCGCATGCCGCGCATCGATGCGCCGTCTTTGCGATCCTGGTACGGCTGCCATCGTCAGGGGCCTTTGGGCCGGAATCAGTATAGCAAACTCCCGTCGGGTGATTCGAGGCTCAGTCAGCGCGCAGGCATGCATCCACACCGTCAGGCCTCAATGTAAGCGGTCTTGCTCGCTCACCCGAGAACATGCCCGCAACGCGCCGATTCCGCTATTAGCCATACAGAAACAAGCCAAATATAGCCGATTACTGTATACTGCATGAGTAGGAGGACGAGATGAAGCTTTTAGAAGCACAGCAGCGTTTCAGCAAGCTCGAACAGGTCAAAAATGCGTATCGTTCTCGAGATATCGGATTGCTCCTCGATGAGCGGGGCGAGAAGCTCAGGAGCAGCATCAGGCGCCTGATAGACGCCCGTGTCATCGAACGCATTGCACGCGACCTGTACTGGCACCCCACGACCGCTCCAACCAGATACCAGCCGATTGAGGAAATTGCGGCGCTGCTGCGCTTCGGCTGCATCTGCTTCATCGGAATGGAAAGCGCCGCCTCGCGTTGGGGCATCATCTCACAGATTCCCGTCGACCGCCTTACGGTAGTGACCTCGGGCCGGGAAGGACTTTTCTGCACGCCGTTTGGCTCCATTGAGTATATTCACACGAAGGCAGATGCCTTCGAGATCACGGCGAATACAATCGAGGTTCCCGATAGCCCCCTGAAGCTGGCCACGAAACAATATACCGTCGCCGGCCTCAAACGAGCGCGCCGTTCACTCGACCTCATTATCTGGGAGGAGCTTGCGGATGAGCAGTAAAACCTTTTCAGAGTTCGCTCGCGCGGTCGCGCAGCGGCACCACCTTACGAGTCTCCTTCCCGTTGTGGAGAAGGAGCTCCTGCACTACGACATCCTCGCCGCACTCGACGCTTCCGAATGGCTGGGACGGCTCGTGTTCCAGGGGGGCACCTGCCTGAGGCTGTGCTACGGCAACGTGAGATACAGCGAAGACCTGGACTTCACCACCGCAGAAGAGCTTGATGCGGTTGACCTCGCGGGCTTTGCCAACGTGCTGTCGCGCGCCCTCGACGCGCAGTATCACCTCGGCATTCGCGTTAAAGAGCCTACGTCCATCAAGGCATTCGACGGAGGAGGCTCGCTGAAGCGCTGGCAGGTCATCGTCGACACCGCTCCCGAGCGTCCCGACCTTCCCTCTCAGCGCATCAAAATCGAGATTGCCCGGATCCCGTCCTACGATGCCGCCCCTCGCTTTCTATCAATCAACTACCCCGAACTGCCCCAATCGTTCGCAAACATGCTCGTACGCTGTCAAAGCACAGATGAGATTCTCGCCGACAAGCTCATCTCATTCGCCAACTCATCGCAAACGCCGCGCTATCGCGACCTCTGGGATATCCCGTGGATTATCGGAAACCGTAGTTGGCATGTTGACGAGGTCGCTCGCATGGTGAAGCTCAAACATAGCGATTACGGATGCGTGCAGCAGCTACCGGAGCTTTTAGCGTCCGGAGGGAAACGCGCTGCGGCGCTTGCGACATCACATGAATTCGCACAGCAGATGCAGCGGTTCATCCCTAGATCCTCGTACGATGCCACCCTCGGTCGCCCGAGATATGCGGAAGCGCTTGCGATTCGCATCAAAGAGACATACGGTGCCGTGATGCGCGAACTTCTCCTGTAATCGCACCGGCGCATTGGGTACGTCATGAGGGGTGAGGGCGTTTTGGACCACACAGTTCAAAACGGCACGCTCCCTGGACGAGTTGCTTATCATAAGACAGAACCAAGTATCACACGAAGATGGGATTGAGCCGCATGAGCGCACGACGTCATCCGCAGCGAACCGACCGTCACGAAAAGTCCGCCCCCGCCTCCCCGCGCCGCACCGCGCCCGCGCGCGCCCACCGCGACCCGGCGGGTCCCACGGCGCTCGGCCTCACGCGCGCGGATTTCCTGCCCACCACGCGCGCGGACATGGACGCCCGCGGTTGGGAGCAGTGCGACTTCGTCTACATCTGCGGCGACGCCTACGTGGACCATCCCTCCTTCGGCGCGGCGATCATCTGCCGGCTGCTCGAGTCGCATGGCTACAAGGTGGGCTTCATCGCCCAGCCCGACTGGCGCGACCCCGCGAGCATCGCCGCGCTCGGTGAGCCGCGGCTGGCCTTCCTCGTCTCGGCCGGCAACATGGACTCCATGGTGAACCACTACAGCGTGAGCAAGCACCGCCGCCGCACCGACGCCTACACGCCGGGCGGGCGCATGGGCGCGCGGCCCGACCACGCGACCATCGTCTACGGCAACCTCATCCGCCGCACGTTCAAGGACACACCCATCATCCTGGGCGGCATCGAGGCGAGCCTGCGCCGCCTCGCCCACTACGACTACTGGCAGGACAAGCTCAAGCGCTCCGTGCTGCTCGATTCCGGCGCGGACCTCATCATCTACGGCATGGGCGAGCGGCCGGTCGTGGAGCTCGCCGAGGCGCTCGACGCCGGCCTGCCCATCGACCAGGTCACCTACATCGACGGCACCGTGTACCGCACGCGCTCGATCGACGGCGTGTACGACGCCGTCACGCTGCCCAGCTGGGACGAGCTCGAAGTCGACCGCCTCACCTACGCGCGCAGCTTCAACGTGCAGTACGAGAACATGGACCCCTTCAGCGGGCATCGCCTGGTCGAGCCCTACCCGCACGGCGTCTACGTGGTGCAGAACCCGCCGGCGAAACCGCTCAGCCAAGCCGAGTTCGACGAGGCCTACGACCTCCCCTACACCCGCTGCTACCACCCGGATTACGAGGCCGACGGCGGCGTGCCCGCGCTCAAAGAGGTGAAGATGTCGCTCATCTCGAACCGCGGGTGCTTCGGCGAGTGCAGCTTCTGCGCGCTCACGTTCCACCAGGGGCGCATCGTGCAGGCGCGCAGCCACGAGAGCCTCATCGCCGAGGCGCGGCGCATCACCGAGGAACCGGACTTCAAGGGCTACATCAACGACGTGGGCGGCCCCACCGCGAACTTCCGCCAGCCTGCGTGCAAGAAGCAGCTCACGCGCGGCGCCTGCGTGCGCAAGCGCTGCCTCTGGCCGAGCGTGTGCCGGCAGATGGACGTGAGCCACGAGGATTACGTGCGGCTGCTGCGCGAGCTGCGCGCGCTTCCCGGCGTGAAGAAGGTCTTCGTGCGCAGCGGCATCCGCTTCGACTACCTGCTGGCCGACCCAGACCCCAAGCAGACGTTCCTGCGCGAGCTCTGCGAACACCACGTCTCCGGCCAGCTCAAGGTGGCGCCGGAGCACGTGAGCGACGCCGTGCTCTCCGTCATGGGCAAGCCGAGCCGCGCCGTGTACGACCGCTTCGTGGACGAGTACCGCCGCATGAACAAGCAGCTCGGCAAGAAGCAGTACCTCGTGCCCTACCTCATGTCGAGTCATCCCGGCAGCACGCTCAAGGAAGCCGTGGAACTTGCCGAATACGTGCGCGATATGGGCTACATGCCCGAGCAGGTGCAGGATTTCTACCCCACGCCGTCCACGATGTCGACCTGCATGTACTACACCGGCGTCGACCCGCGCACCATGAAGCCCGTCTACGTGCCGAAAACCGCGCACGAAAAGGCGCTCCAACGCGCGCTTATTCAGTATCGCAAACCCGAGAACTACGATCTGGTGCGCGAAGCTCTACAGAAGGCCGGACGCACCGATCTTATTGGCTTTGGTCCGAAGTGCCTCATCCGCCCCACGCGCCCGAACCCCGCGCGCAGTGGGACTCAGAGACCTGGTGCCAAAGTCTCACCGGGCAAGCGGAGCAGCGGGAACGGTGGCAAGCCCCAACGCGGTTCCGGCAAGCGCGGCGGCAACGCCCATGGCCGCAATCGCGCCGGCCAAGGCCGCGAAGCCAACCGCGGTGGCCACCGGAGCTAGTGGGACTTTGACACCAGGTCTCTGAGTCCCACTTAGCTAGCACATGCCCTCGTCGTCGAGCTGCGCGCAGGCTTTTTCGACCATCTCGCGCGTGATGGTTACTGAAGCGTATGCGCGGCGGCGCTCTCGGCACAACCAAGTACCTACCTCATCGGGCGTCATCGTAGAAATGCGCGACCGGGAGAAGCCACCCTTATCGCGCGTGACGACGCAGTCTGCACCGATCTTCTTCGCTGCCTGGTACACCAAGCAGTCCTCAAAATCGTCCCATGACGCTTGCGCAGCGTTAAGAATATCGTCTCCGTCTATCGAAACGACGTGCAGAAACGATGCTGCCGCGCAAAATGCCTGTTGGATATCGGCAGCCGGGATATGACGCGATAGCACGTAAAACACGTCGGTAAACGACTTCGCCGAAGCCCAGAGCTCGAACTCCCCGTACCATTCCGCGATGCGCAGCGAGTTGCATGCCTCAAAGAACGGTTCTCGGCGGCCGAAATAATCGATGAGCACGCAGGTATCAAGCAAGAGCTTCATAGTCCGCCTCTCGCGCCGCCGCGATATACGCCTTGTAGTCGCCGCCGTCGATCGCGTCCCACGCGGATGACGGCACGCCCACCGTCGACTGCGCGATGGAGGCCACAAGTGCGTCGAGCGATGCCGCGTCGGGCATGGCATCGCTTCGATTCTCTTCACCGGGCTCTACCTGCGGAAGCTGCCGTTTTGCTATAACGTATTCATACGCGCTGCGGATGAGCTCACTCGGCGTAGACCCCAACTGCGCAAGCACCTTGTTGCCCTGTCGGCGGATCTCCGGGGCGATGCGCGCGGAAACGAGATCGGACATGAGCGCCTCCTTCTCCTGGTAGTATTGGAGACAGCTCTAGTGTAATACGTATTACAGACTGTAACAAGGTCATTTGGGAACGCGTTTCGCACCCGTCCCCAAATGAGTCATTCTGGCGGAGCGGAAGCGGAGACGGTGCCCTGCCAGCTAGGACGGGCAACGTCTCCGCCGTATTTGGTATGCCTATTCGTTGTCGCCGGCGGTCAACTGCGTCGCGGAGAGCGCACCGTCTGTATCGCCCTGCTCCGCCGCCTCGGGCCACACCCAATCGGTGAATGCCGGGTGATCGAAGCCCAAGCGCACGTTTGCCGACCCGTCGCTTCCCGCATCGCTGCTCGGAATGAACCCCAATTGGTTGCTGCGCGAAACACAGGTCTTCGGTACGCTCTTCGAAGAGCCTTGCGTGCACGACGTTCGTATATATTGCACGGCTCTGGGGCTGATTCCCGAGCCATACGTGTACTACTACGGCGACGCGGATGGTTTGGAAGTCGATATCATCATCGAGCTGCCCGACGGCAGGTGGGGGCGTTCGAAGTCAAACTCAGCGAGGAAAAGGTGGCAGCGGCGGAAAAGAACCTGCTCCGGCTGAAAGACAAAATCGCGCGCAACCCCGCAGCGCGAAACGCCGAGCCCTCGTTTTTAGCCGTGCTGGTCGGAAAGGCCTCATACATGTGGAAGATGCCGAGCGGCGTGTACGTCATCCCCATCACGGAATTCGGGGCGTAGGGAGATAGATAATGCACGTTTGGGACGGGTATAAAACGTGCGCCAAGAAAGCGATGGCCGGCTGCATATCCGCCACCGACCACCGCTCAGTCAAGCGCTGTTTTTCTTCACGCAACTCCCAGCGCTAGTCCAAGTCCTCGCCATTTGACGCGATGACCTTCTTATACCAGTAGAAGCTGTCCTTGCGAATGCGATCGAACGTGCCGGTACCGTCATCATGACGATCAACGTAAATAAAGCCGTACCGTTTATGCATCTCGCCGGTCGACGCGCTCACCAGGTCAATGCAGCCCCACGGTGTGTAGGCGCGCAGATCGACACCGTCGGCAATAGCGGCCTTCAGCGCCTCGATATGCGCACGGAGATACTCGATGCGATACGGATCGTGGATGGATCCATCCGGCTCGACAATATCCGTCGTTCCCAACCCGTTCTCCACCACCATGATGGGAATCTGATAGCGCCCATAAATCTCGTTGAGCAGGTAGCGCAGGCCGATAGGATCCATCGACCAACCGTACTCGGAATACTCGAGATACGGGTTCTTCACACCGAGCGACATGTTCGCCGCCCCATCCTTCTCCACGCCCTCGTGCGTCGTAACGCACGAGGTCGAGTAATAGGAGAAGCTGAAGAAATCGACAGTTCCGAGCTTCAGATCTTCAACGTCTCCATCGCCCCATGCAAGCTCGATCCTATCGTCGTTCCAGATGCGCTGCGCGTACGGCGGATATGCCCCGCGCACCATAACGTCACCGCAGTACCAGAACATGTTCTGTGCCTTCTGCTGGCAGGCGAGGACGTCGTGTGGGTCACAGGTAAGAGGATAGTCGCAGAATGAGCAAATCATGCAGCCCACTTGGTAGTCCGGATCGATTCGATGGGCAGCGCGCACCGCTCGCGCACTCGCTACGAACTGGTTGTGCAGCGCTTGATAGCTCTTCTGCATCATGCCCGCCGCGTGCTCGGGCGCGAACGTCTTGGCGACAAGCTGGCTGTTGATCTCGTTGAAAGTGAGCCAATACTTCACCAAGCCGCGATACTCCGTGAAGATCGTCTGCACGAAGCGGTCGAAAAGTCCGATCACCTCGCGATTCGACCAGCCGCCAAGCTCCTCCTCGATATAGAGCGGGGTATCGTAATGGCATATCGTCACGAGCGGTTCGATGCAGTGCGCCTGGAGCTCTTGGAACACCGACCGATAGAATGCCAAGCCCGCCTGGTTAGGCGCGGACTCAATGCCCCTGGGAAAGATACGCGACCAGCTGATCGACATCCGAAGCATCTTGAAACCCATTTCGGCAAAGAGCGCTATATCCTCTTTGTATCGGTGATACGCATCGACAGCGTCATGGCTGGGATAGTACTCACCATCGACGACCACACGCTTCGCGCCCTCGGGTTCGGGGGCGAACGGTGCGACCTTGACTACGCGTCCATCCGACAGCTGCATCGTGGTAAAACGCGGCGTCACCTTGTTCCCGCTGAGCGTCATATCGAGCGGAATCGGCCCACGGCCATCCTCGTTCCAACCGCCCTCGCATTGGTTCGCCGCCGTAGCACCACCCCAGAAGAACCCTTTTGGAAATGACGTGCCCATATGCACCGTCCTTTCGCCGTTGTCCAAAAACGGCGCCGGAAAGCGAACACCGGCGCCGAGAAAATGAGCCTACTTGCCTGCGGATGCTGTCTCCGCCTGCTCGTTCTCCAAGCACTGCTTGTCGTAGATGCGCACGAACGGCGAATAGACCAGATAACCCACAACGAAGGCGACGATGGGAATGAAGATGTTCTGCCACGCCATGGAACCAAGGACTTCTTGCATGAACACCGGCAAGGCGGTCATGATCAGCACGTATCCCGGCTGGAGGAAGCCGACCATATAACCCAGATAAATAATCAGCATGGTAATGAGACCGTTAAGGATAAATGGAACGGCGAGGATGGGATTGTACATGATCGGGGCACCAAAGAGCATGGGCTCGGAGATATTGAAGACTGCCGGAACGACGCCCGCCTTGCCCACAGCTCGAAGCTGCGCGGACTTCGAGCGCAGGCAGCAAATCGCCAGAGGCAGCACGTTGCCCGTGCCCCCAACGGTCGTTAGAGCGCCGAAGAGCATAACAGCGCTGAACACCGGCGCGGCACCGGATGCCACCAGCTCCGCATTGACCTGGTAGGCACCCATGAGCACGGGAAACACGATGGCGTTGGTAATGGCGGTCCCGTGAATGCCCATACTCCACAACAGCATGCAGATAAAGCCCAAGACGAACATGCCGGGAACGGAAATGAGCGCACCGAGCGGCACAGAAAGCAACCCGATGATGAGAGCGGGGATGCTTGCGCTAAGGATGTTTTGGCACAGCGTGTTCAAACCGCACCACAACACAATATTGATTACGAGAGGAATGAGTGCCGCGAACGAGTCACCCAAAAACGGCGGGACAGAATCGGGCATCTTAATGGTCACGTTGTGGTCGGTGCAAAACTTGATGATGCGCACGACTACGAGCGACATAATGATGGCCGTAAACAAGCCAGTAGCGCCGAGGAATGAGGTGTCGAGCACCGTCAGAGCCGAGCCGTCCTCGAGCACGACGGAGTGTGCGGGACTCGCCACCATAAGGAACAGGAACATGGAAACGAAGCCGTTGGCGAGCTCCTTACCAATGCCAAGGGACTTCGAATATGAATAGGCGATGCCAAATGCCACGGCAACCGAGACGAGCCCCAGCGTCATGTTATACGGGAGCTGAAGCCACTGATACACCGTGTCTGTCGCCTGCAAGACACCGGTAAGACTCAAGAGCGTTGCGATGATGGTGAAAATGGAGCCGGCGAGGATGAGGGACATCGTACCCATCATGCCGTTGCTGATTGCGTTGAGCGCGTTGTTGGACTGGAACTTCCCACCCAGCGTCTGCAGCTTCTGCATGACGGGGTTTTCGTATAACTTGTTCAGGCTTGCCATGCGTATGCACCTACTTTCCTAGAAGCTCATCAATGAGGTCGAAGATACTCTTGCAATTTCCCATGCCGTAGTCCTGCGGGGGAATCACGGCAACGGGAATGCCGCCGACCATAGCCTCGACGTTAGCTTTCTGATAGGCGACCTGTGGGCCCATGAGCACGCAATCGACGCCGCCGCAGGCATCCTTCGCGTTTGCCCAACCCGTCGCGCTGATGCTGAACTCGATCCCTTGTTCCTCGGCATACTTCTCGAGCTTCTTCATGAGAATGCTCGTTGACATACCAGCAGCACAGACCAGCAAGACCTTCATGAGGGCTCTCCTTTCCCGATACGTTGTTTTGGGTCTAAGCGACACCGCGCTACCCCGCGCGATCTACCTTCTCCTTGTGCAGGTACACGAGCTCCTCAATGAGCTCCTGCGCGAGCATGGCGGTCATGAGATGATCCTGTGCGTGCACGAGCATCACATCAACGGGCGTGTGGTCGCCGTTAGCTTCCTTCACCAGCAACTTCGTTTGCTGCTCGTGAGCTTCGAGACCTGCCGTGCGCGACTGCTCGAGCAACTCATCCGCGCGGACGAAGTCATGCTCACGCGCCGCTGCGAGCGCTTCGAACGCAAGGCTTCGAGCCTGGCCAGCGACTGCAATGAGGCCGAACGAAATCGCTTCGCAACCGGTGAGAGCATCTTCTTCCATATGATCAACTCCTTCCAATATCGAACCCTTCCGCTGTCCGGTAAGGTGCACCTAACCGGATATGGAGATGCGGGCATCCCCGCAGGATGTATCAAGCGGGTGAAGAGGCTTGTGGTGACGCAGCTTCGAACCCGTTCGCGAGCTGCACCAAGCAGTCCCAGCTCTGATCGCTCACAAGACGCGCCACGGCGGCACCATCCATAAAGAACTCCGCCAAGATGCTGAACAGCCGGTCGAGTTCGCGGCCTGCGCTGCGGGCAAACGAAATGAGAAACACCGCCTGCACCGTGGTGCCGCGCTCATCCCATACGACCGGCTTGTCGAGGAGAGCGACCGCGATAAACGTTTCATCGCTCACCGGCTCCAGGGGATGCGGCATCGCGACGTTATTGCCGAAGGACGTTGCCGTCACGCGCTCGCGCTCGCAAACGAATTCTTCCAGGCGCGCATCGACCGTACGCACCCTTCGAATCTGCTCGCACAATTCATGGAGCACGCTGTCCTTCGTAGAACACGGGAGATGTGGGAAGAACAGCCGCTCGTCGAACGTGCGCGCGAGCAGACCCGTTGGTACGCCGTGACGTAGCAGATCGCGCATGCCGACGATCTCCTCGTCGTCGAAGAAGTAGGCGACTTCGCGAACCGGCACGGGCAGGGAGCGCCCGAGCGGCACTGTCGTGAACACGTAGTCGATGCCAGCAAGATCCATCTGATCGAGATGCATGACGTCACAGGTCACGATTTTGTCGACATATTCACCAAACTCACGACGGCACCGATATTCGAGCAGACGTGCGGAACCGGCACCGGTGGCGCACACCACGAGGATATTCTTCTTTCCCGGCGCGGTCTTCTGGCGTTCAAGCGCGAGGGCGAAGGCAAGTGCCATGTAGCCGGTTTCCGCTTCGGAGGGAATCGCACCGTAATGGACACGCAGCACCTCATCTGCCTCCACCGCAAGCGACCATGCGAGCAAGTAGCGCGCTTTGATGTCGGCGAGGATGGGGTTGTCGATCTGCAAGTGATACTGCAGACGCACGGCAAGCGGCACGATATGCCGGGCGAGGTTCATGCGTAGCTCGAGATCAGCTCTGAAATCGATATGGAATACCTGCCAGATACGATCGAGCATCTCGCCTACCACATCCCAGACCTCGTCCGAGATCACCAGGTTTTCCTCACCGTCGGAAGCCGACCACAGCGTCTGTTTCCCCGCTAGATGAATGGCTAGGTAGGCAACTTCTTCCTGAGGTAGCTCGACCCCTGCTGCAGCGCCAATCTGGTCGGCGATATCCTGTGCCACCGACCATTCGCGCGAAGCCCTGATCTTCTCTACATGCTCGGTTTCCGCCGGCATATAGTGTCCCGAGCGAATGCGGACGAGCGCCACAGCGATGTGCACGAGTAGGTTTTGATAGGCAACGGCGTTGATATGGAAATCGTGGCCCGCAATCGCGCCGTCGACGGTTTCAGCGATAACCTGCAAAAGGTGACGCTGGTCGATGGAATTAGCAGGCAGGGTGACATCGCTATCATCCGCATCATGCGTTGCAATCGCCTCGTCGAACTCACCGCGCATCATCGATGCGGCGAGGCATAAACGACGAGCAAGCTCTGATCCCTCAACACGCACTCCGTAGTGAGGCCGCCGCGCAAGCGAAAGGCCATACGCCTCAAGCGTGCGCTCAACCTGTTTGAGGTCACCTGTGATAACGCTTCGCGACGCAAACAACATCTCCGAAAGCTCATCGAGCGTAATCCAGGTGCTGCGAGATAGCAAATCGTTGAGCAGGTACGCGACGCGCTCTTCACGGGTCTGGGGAATGCCGTCGCGCTGCAACTCTTCTTCATCTGTTAGATACGCATCGAAAGCGTCGCGATCTTGGATATCGACCGAATATCCTCGATTCCGGACAAGGTCGATGGAGGCCACGGCCGCGAGGTCGTCGTTCGCCTGCTTTACATGGCTGCGCAGGGTTCGAACGCTTATGCCGAGAGCCTCGGCAGCTTCGGAAGGGGTCACGCCAGGATGTTCTGCAAGATAGCGAACAGCGTTTGCCGTCTGCATGGCGCACCCCCTCCCCGTTTGCGAAGCTGCATGCGTTGCAATTTCTTCTTGATTAGTATCCTACTGGGAGGATTGCGCAAGTTCCATCTGAACCGTTCGCCGCTTCAAGCGGAAAGCGACACCAGAATGACTCATTTGGGGACGCGTTTCGCACCCGTCCCCAAATGAGTCATTCTGGCGGAGCGGAAGCGGAGACGCTGCCCAGCCAACTCGGTCGGGCAGCGTCTCCATCATGTCGATGCACCTATTCGTTGTCGCCGGCGGTCAACTGCGTCGCGGAAAGCGCGCCGTCGGCGTCGCCCTGCTCCGCCGCCTCGGGCCACACCCAATCCGTGAACGCCGGGTGATCGAATCCCTCGTCAACCGCGAACTGGAACGCCTCCTCACGAAACGCCTCCCACGCCGAGATTTGCTCGGCGAACACGTCCGCATCGCCGCGCACGGCACCCACCAGGCGCAGCGCGTCGGCCGCGAGCTCCCAGCGATCCATGTTGTTCAGGCGCAGCATGTCGAACGGTGTGGTCGTGGAGCCTTTCTCCTCGTAACCATGCACGCGCCAGGCATCGTGGCCGGGACGGTCCCACACCAAGCGGCGGATAGTGCCCGCATAGGCATGGAAGCAAAAGAGCACCGGCTTCTCGCCCGTGCCGAAGAACTCAGCGAAGCGCTCATTGCTGATAGCGCGGTCGTTCTCGCTCGCGTTCTGGATCTTGAGCAGATCGACGACGTTCACGAACCATACCTTGACACCGAGCTCGCGCAGCATGTCAGTCGCCGCAAGCGCTTCGAGCGTGGGAACGTCGCCGCAGGTCGCCACTACCAGGTCCGCATCGGCGAGCGAATCCGCTGTACACGCCCAGCGCCACACGGCGAGCCCCTCGTCGAGCTCCGCCACGGCCTCGTCCACCGTGCTGAACGTCGGCGCAGGCTGCTTGCCGCAGAAGATGGCGTTCACGCAGTTCGTGGACTGGTACACGCGCTGCGCCACCGCGAGAGCCATGTTGGCATCCGCCGGGTAGTAGGCGTTCACCACGTGCGTATCGTTCGCCTTGTTGAGCAACAGGTCGATGAAGCCAGGGTCCTGGTGCGAGAACCCGTTGTGATCCTGGCGCCAGCAGTGGCTCGAGAGCAGGATGTTCAGCCCCGCGATGGGCGCGCGCCACGGAATCTCGCGCACGGTCGCTTCGAGCCACTTGCAGTGCTGGTTGACCATGGAATCCACCACATGGATGAAGCTCTCGTAGCTCGACCACACGCCATGGCGGCCGGTGAGCACGTACGCCTCGAGCATGCCCTCGCACTGATGCTCGGACAACTGCTCGATAACCTTGCCCTGGCTGGCGAGGAGCTGGTCGTTGGCCTCGTCCGCGTAAAAGCCGCCCTCCCACTGCTTACGCGTCACGTCGTAGGCGGCCTGCAGGCGGTTCGAAGCGGTCTCGTCCGGACCAAAAATGCGGAAGTCGTCGAGATTCTGTGCAAGCACGTCGGCCGTGTAGGCACCGAAGACGCGCGCCGCCTCGGTCTGCCCCCAGCCGTGGCCGTGCTCGGCGACCGGCACCTCATGCGCGTGGATGTCTGGCAGCGTGAGCTCTCGGCGCACCGTGCCACCGTTAGCGTTGGGGTTCGCGCCCAGGCGCAGATCGCCTTCCGGCATGAACGCGGTCACTTCGGGACGGATTTGGCCCTCGGGCGTGAAGAGTTCCTCAGGTGTGTAGGAGCGCAGCCAGCCGCGCAGCACGCGGAAGTGCTCGCGCGTGTCCTTCGCCGAGGCAAGCGGCACCTGGTGCGCACGCCACGAATCCTCGGTCTTCTTGCCGTCGATGTGCTTGGGGCACGTCCAGCCCTTGGGCGTGCGGAACACGATCATGGGATAGACGGGGCGCGTCGCCTCACCGCCGGCGTCTACCTGCGCCTGCGCACATGCCTTGATGTCACAAATCTCGTCGAACACCTGCTCCAGGAGCTCGGCGAACCGGCGGTGGATCGAGGCATGGCTCTCATCGTCAAAGCCAGCAACGAACACATGCGGGTTATAACCCATGCCGCGGAAGAACTGCTCGAGTTCCTCGTCCGAGATGCGCGCGAGAATTGTGGGGTTCGCGATCTTGTAGCCGTTGAGGTGGAGAATCGGCAGAACGATGCCGTCCGTCGCCGGGTTGACGAGCTTGTTCGCCTGCCAGCCCGTAGCCAAGGGACCGGTCTCCGCCTCGCCGTCGCCCACCACGGCCACGGCAAGCAGGCTCGGGTTGTCGAGCACCGCGCCGTAAGCATGGGAGAGCGTATAGCCCAGCTCGCCGCCCTCGTGGATAGAACCGGGCGTCTCTGGCGCGAAGTGGCTCGGGATACCGCCGGGATAAGAGAAGCGGCGGAAGAACGTCTGCAGTCCGGCCTCATCGTCGGTGATCTCGGGGTAGCGCTCGCGATAGGTGCCGTCGAGGAGGCTCTGGGCAGTCCCCGCCGGGCCGCCGTGGCCGGGACCCATGAGGAAGATGGCGTTCTGCTGGTGATCGGCGATGAGACGGTTCGTGTGTCCCATGAGGAAGTTGATACCCGGCGTGGTGCCCCAGTGACCCACGAGGCGGTGCTTCACGTCCGCGCGACCGAAATCACGCACCTCGCCGGTTTTCTCGTCCACGAAATCTTTGCGCATGAGCGGGTTGCTGCGCAGATAGATCTGGCCGACAGCAAGGTAGTTCGCGCACCGCCAATACTTCTCCACGCCCTCGAGCGCGGCGTCCGACACAGGCGCGCCCAGTTTCTTCCACGGCGTTCCGATCACAGGCTGAGCCATACCGACCTCTTTCTCGTGCATACTGTGTTACCGGTTTGATTATACGAATATACGTACATTTGACTAGAGGGAATTTGCAAGGTTTTGGTAAGGAGCTGAAATGGGTTGCACAGAAGCAATTTGACGAGCATGCGCGGCGCGCGAAACACTTGCCAGTAACGTCGCGTTCCTATGCGTCGAGCTCGACCTCGATATGGTAATGGTCGGCTCGATAGTAGGTCGTCACGAACTCACGCGGCACGCCCTGCGTGTCGAAGGAGATGCGCTTACTAAAGAGCAGCGGCTCCCCGACCTCGATCTTCAGCAGATAGGCGAGTTCCTCGTCGGCCACGATCGCGTGAATCTCCTGCGTGGCCTGGCGCCAGCGCACATGCAGCTTATCGCTAATGTAGGCGCGCAGCGACTCGCGCGAGAAGTCGCGGTTGATGGCGTCGGGCAGAAACGCGCGCTCGAAGTAGTTGATCTCGAGGTACAGCGGGCGCTCCCCGCTATAGCGCACGCGGCGCAGACGGTACACATCCGCGCCCTCGTCAAGGCGGAGCGCTTGGGCAATCTCACCGCTTGCAGGAATGATCACCGCGTCGACGAGGCGTTTCTGTGCGATGACCCGGTCGTCGCTGCTTTTCTTCAAGAAACTCGTCACGTGGGTGAGGTCGGACTTCGGGCGGCTCGCGATGACCTCCGACCCGATGCCGCGGCGTTTGCTGATCATGCCGTTATCGGAGAGCATCTCCATCGCCCGCCGCGCCGTCGCGCGCGAAACGCCGTACTGCTCCATGAGCTCGGATTCCGATGGAATGAGGTCGCCCACGGCGTACACGCCGCTGATGATGTCTTGGAACAGGATGTCGTACAGCTGACGGTACAGTTGCTCCTTGCCGCTGAAATCCAATGGTGTGGCCACGTGCTCCCCTTGAACGTCCGTATATTTGGACTCTTTGGCTGTACATTTCAGCCATTACGAGCGTACCACAACCGCACCATGCGGCGGGCGGACGCCCTCAACCGGCGGCAGGCCCGCGCTTCCCAAATGATAATTTCAGTACCAGGTACTGAAATAATCACTACAGGCAAGCGGCCTCGATACGGCGCTTGAGCTCGTCGATACCCTGCCCGGTCTCGGAACTCGTCACGATGATGTCTTCCGCAGGCACGTTGAGCTGTTGTTTTATCGCTGCAAGCTGCTGGTTCTGCTTGCCGCGGCTGAGCTTGTCCGCCTTGGTAAGCGCCACCACAAACGGCAGCTCGCTTTCCTGCAAAAACGCGATCATCTGATGGTCGAGCGCACTCGGATCGTGGCGGATATCCACGAGCGAGACCACCAGGTTGAAGCTGCGCTCGAGGTCGAAGAAGTCGCCGATGAGCTGCGCCCAGCGGTCGCGCTCGGCCTTGGAGCGGCGCGCGAAGCCGTACCCGGGCAGATCGACGAAGTGCACGCCGTCCGCCTCGAAGAAGTTCACGTTGCTCGTCTTGCCCGGCGTGCTCGAGACCTTCACCAGACCCTTACGGCCGAACAGCTTGTTCATGATGGAGGACTTGCCCACGTTCGAGCGGCCGACGAAGCTCACCTCCGGGCAGGTGGACGGCGGGATCTGCGATGCCTTGCCGTAGCTCGCCACGAAATGCGCGCGCTGGTAGTTGATGGTATCGGCCATGATGGGTCCCCTATCAAAATGATAAAAAGCAGCCTGTCTGGATTTTATCAGTCGAGCTGCGCGGCGATGTCGAGCACGATCTCGCTCGCGCGGCGCGCGTAGCCGTCCACGTCGAAGCTGCGCTCGCAGAACGCGTCGTACGCCTCGTCGCAGTTGTCCGAGATGGCGCGCAGCACGAGGCAGGCGGCGCCGTTCTTCGCGGCGATGTGCGCGACGGCCGCGCCCTCCATCTCCGCGCAGTCCGCCGCCGTCTCCGCGACCACGGCAGCGCGAAGGGCATCGCCCGTCACGAAGCGATTGCCCGTGGCGATGGTTCCGCGCAGGTAGGCAGGGGTGTCTGCGGTGGCTTCAGCGGCTGCGTTGCCCGTGCCGACCGGGCGCCGGCCGCCATCCTCGATGGCTGCGTAGCCGCGGGCGCGGAGCACCTGCTCGGCGAGGTCGACGAGCTCGGGCGTGGAGGCGAACTCCTCGAGCCCGGGCGCGGACTCCGCGATGAGCGCAGTATCGGTGTCTGTGTAGCGCAGCCGCTCGCCGATCACGATGTCGTCGATGTGGAGCGCCGGGTTGAGCCCGCCGGCGATACCCGAGAAGATCACGGTGCCGGCGTCGTACACGCTCAGCAGCAGCTGCGTCGCGGCGGCCACGTTCACCGTGCCCATGCCGGCCACCGTCGCCACGACCTCGCGTCCGCCCAGCGTGCCGCGCGCGATGCGCAGGCCGCCGCGCTCCTCCCACGCGGGATCCCCGAGCGCGTCGTAGATGTGGCGCACCTCCTGCTCGAGCGCCCCGATGATGGCGATGGTCGCTGCCATTGCTGCCCCTTCCTGTCGCTGCGCGTTTCCGCCGGCGCGCTTCAAGCCGAAGCCGATGGCCCGAGGCGAATCGGACGCGATGCTTCGCATCCGCCCCGGTTGCACCGGAAGACGCATTTGGGACGGTTTCGGCGCATCACCAGGCAAATCAAAGCGCGCATCTGTGCATATGAGTTGCAAAACTTCCCCTCTATAGTAAGCGAAGGGGACATTCCGCAGGAAAGGAGTCCAGCGAATATGGAAAACGTTCTTTTGGGTGCGCTCGAAGCCGGCGGGACGAAGATGGTCTGCGCGACGGGCTTCGCCGACGGCACGGTGGTCGAATCCGAGCAGATCCCCACCACGACGCCTGCGGAAACCGCCGCTGCCTGCGCCGCGTGGTTCCAGGACAAGGGCATCGCCGCGCTCGGCATCGGCGCGTTCGGCCCCACCGCAGTGAACCCCGCATCGCCGCGCTACGGGCAAATCCTGAAGACGCCCAAACCCCATTGGAGCGATTTCGACCTGCTCGGCGCCCTCGCCGGGCCGCTCGGCATCCCCTGCGGTTACGACACGGACGTGAACGTCGCCTGCCTGGGCGAGGCCACGTTCGGCTGCGCGCAGAGGCTCGACACGGTGCTCTACCTCACCATCGGCACCGGCGTGGGCGCCGGCGTGCTCTCGGGCGGCAACCTCATGCACGGCATGATGCACCCCGAGGCCGGCCACGTGCCCATGAAGCCCGACCCGCGCGACCCCATCGCGACGGAGAGCTCCTGCCCCTTCCACCCGAGCTGCCTCGAGGGGCTCATCTCCGGCGCGGGCATCAAGAAGCGCTGGGGCAAGAGCGGCAGCGAGATGGCCGACGACCCCGAGGCGATGGACATCCTCGCCGGGTACCTGGGCCAGGCGCTCGCGATCTACATCCTGTGCTATTCGCCGCAGAAGATCATCATCGGCGGCGGCGTTGCCGACCACACGCCCATCGTGGAGCTCGCGCGGCCGAAGACGGCGGAGGCGCTGAACGGCTACATCGTCACGCCCGAGATGGACGACCTCGAGCACTACATCGTGCGCAACTCGCTCGACGGCAAGCAGGGCATCATGGGGTGCCTGGAGCTCGCACGCCGCGCGCTCGAGCGGTAGGGCGGCAGCAGGCGGAAGCGGGGGCGACGGGCGAAAACCGTCGGGTGCGCTGACTGCACGTCGACACGGCTGCCGACGCCCCCGGTATTATCGCCGACCGTCGGCGCCCTCCGCGCCCACCCCAGCGCCCCTACGCCCCTGACCGCGCCGCTTTCATGCCGCGCAGCACGGCCTGACGCAGCTCGGGGATGCGCGCCTTGTCCATAGCGGGAACGTCGGCGAGGCGGTACGGCATGCCGAGCCGCTCGTACTTCACCACACCCATGGTGTGATACGGCAGCATCTCGAGGCCGACGACGTTGCGCCACGGCGCGATGAACCAACCGAGCCGCTCGCATTCCTCGACCGAATCCGTATACCCGGGCACCACGACGTGACGGATGACCACGGGTATCCCGCGCCGCGCGAGCTCGTCGCCGAACGCCAGGATGCGCTCCGCGCTGCGTCCCGTGAGCTCGCGATGCGCCGCAGGGTCGGCATGCTTGATGTCGAGCAGCACCAGGTCGCACGCCCCGAGCAGGGTGTCGAAGCGCTCGGGCGCAGCGGGGTCGAAGGCGATGCCGCTCGTGTCCAGGCAGGTGTGGATGCGACCGTGCGGGCTGTCATGCGCAGCTTCAAAGAGCGCGCCCACGAAATCCGGCTGCAGCAGGGGCTCGCCACCCGAGACCGTGATGCCGCCCGAGCGGTAGAACGCACGGTTGCTCTCGAAGAGCTCCAAGATGTGCTCGACGCTCGCCGGCGTGCCCGCATCCGCGCCCGCCGCCCAGGTATCGGGGTTATGGCAGTACGCGCAGCGCATGGGACAGCCCTGGCAGAACACCACGAGGCGAATCCCCGGGCCATCCACCGTGCCCATCGTCTCGATGGAATGAATGCGGCCGAGCGGGAACCGCGACGCCGCGTCCCCCGCGAGCGCATTGAGCTCAACCTTCGCCATGAACACCCCTTTCCCAGCCGTGAGCCATTGGGGACGGGTTCGTTTGACTCACTGAGTCATTTGAACCCGTCCCCAATGACTCAGCAACGAGCCGACCGCAGGCACGTGGCTGCGACCGGCTCGCTCGGGCGCCGCAGCGCCGCGGCACATGACGGCTCGCGCCGCCTGCTTACATTTGCTCGTGGAAGGTGCGGCTGATGACCTCGTCCTGCTGCTCCTTCGTGAGGTTGTGGAAGTTGACCGCATAGCCCGAGACGCGGATGGTGAGCTGCGGGTACTTCTCCGGATGCTGCTGGGCGTCGATGAGCGTGTCGCGGTTGAACACGTTGACGTTCAGGTGGTGGCCGCCCTTCTGCGCATACGCGTCGATCATGCTCACGAGGTTATCGGCCTGAGATTGGGGAACATCCTTGACCTGCATGTCGGTCTCCTTTCGCATTAATTGATAACGCCATCATAGCATTTCTATCCGCCGCGGCGGGGCGAAGCGTCGGCTCACGTCGGCTTTCTACCTCGCCGCGGCATCAAGTTCCTAGCAGTCGCCGCAGCAGGGCGCCGGGTTCTCGAACGCCACGTCGCCCAGGTCGATCTCGCCCAGGTCGATGTCACCGAAGAACACCTCGTCCTCCTTGCCGAGCGCGCCCGGGATGATGGAGAACGTGTTGGAGATGCCGTCCTGCGCGTCGCGGAACGGCAGCTTCGCCACGGAGCTCAGGCTCGCGATGGCGCCGTGCGTGTCGCGCTGGTGCATGGGGTTGGCGCCGGGCGCGAAGGGCACGCCGGCCTTGCGGCCGTCCGGCGTGGCGCCGGTCTTCTTGCCGTACACCACGTTCGAGGTGATCGTGAGCACCGACGTGGTGGGCACGGCGTTGCGGTACGTGTCGTTGCGGCGTACGAACTCCATGAACTCGTGCACGATGTCGTGGGCGAGCCGGTCCACGCGGTCGTCGTCGTTGCCGTACTTGGGGAAGTCGCCCTCGATCTCGAAGTCCACGATCACGCCGTCCTCGTCGCGCACGGGGTGCACCTTGGCGTACTTGATGGCCGAGAGCGAGTCGGCCACGACGGAGAGGCCGGCGATGCCCGTGGCGAACCAGCGGTGCACGTGATGGTCGTGCAGCGCCATCTGGATGGCCTCGTAGCAGTACTTATCGTGCATGTAGTGGATGATGTTGAGCGTGTTCACGTACACGCCGGCGAGCCAGCGCATCATGTCGCGATACTTGCTCATGACGTCGTCGAAGTCGAGCGTGTCGCCCTCCACCGGGCGGTACGCCGGACCCACCTGCTTCTTCGACACCTCGTCCACGCCGCCGTTGAGCGCGTAGAGCAGGCACTTCGCGAGGTTCGCGCGGGCGCCGAAGAACTGCATCTCCTTGCCCACGCGCATGGAGCTCACGCAGCACGCGATGGCGTAGTCGTCGCCGTGGTAGACGCGCATGACGTCGTCGTTCTCGTACTGGATGGACGAGCTCGCGATGGAGGTCTTCGCGCAGAACTCCTTGAACGCCTGCGGCAGGCGCGTGCTCCACAGCACCGTGAGGTTGGGCTCGGGCGAGGTGCCCATGTTCTCGAGGGTGTGCAGGTAGCGGTAGCTCATCTTGGTGACGAGCGTGCGGCCGTCCACGCCCATGCCGCCGATGGACTCGGTGACCCACTGCGGGTCGCCGCTGAACAGGTTCTGATACTCGGGGGTGCGCGCGAACTTGACCATGCGGAGCTTCATGATGAAGTGATCCACGAATTCCTGGATCTGCTCCTCGGTGAAGGTGCCGCGACGCAGGTCGCGCTCAGCGTAGATGTCGATGAAGGTCGAGGTGCGGCCGATGGACATGGCGGCGCCGTTCTGCTCCTTCACCGCGGCGAGGTAGGCGAGGTACATCCACTGGATGGCCTCCTGCGTGTTCTCCGCCGGGCGCGAGATGTCGAAGCCGTAGATCTTGCCGAGCTCGATGAGCTGGTGCAGGGCGCGGATCTGATCGGCGAGCTCCTCGCGGTCGCGGATGACGGCCTCGGTCATGGTGCTCGGCGTCGCGGCCTTCTGCGCCTCCTTGTCGCGGATGAGGAAATCCACGCCGTAGAGCGCAACGCGGCGGTAGTCGCCGATGATGCGGCCGCGGCCGTAGCCGTCGGGCAGGCCGGTGATGATATGGGCGGAGCGGCAGGCGCGCATCTCGGGCTTGTAGACGTCGAACACGCCCTGGTTGTGCGTCTTACGCTTGTTGGTGTAGATGTCCACGACCTCGGGGTCGACCTCGTAGCCGTGCTGCGCGGCGGCCTGGCAGGCGATGCGGATACCGCCGTTCACGTGCAGGGCGCGCTTGAGGGGCTTATCGGTCTGCAGGCCGACGATCGTCTCGAGCTCGGGGTGCTCGGCGTCGATGTAGCCCGCCGGGTGCGACGTGATGCCGGTCACGACCTTGGTGTCCATATCGAGCACGCCGCCCTTGGCGCGCTCCTCCTCGAGGAGGCCGAGCACCGTGTTCCAGAGCTGCTTCGTGCGCTCCGTGGGACCCACGAGGAATGACTCGTCGCCCTCGTACGGCGTGTAGTTGCGCTGGATGAAATCGCGGACATCGACCTCGTCGGTCCAGGTGCCGCCCTCGAACCCTTCCCAAGCTTCCTGCATCGTGTTACCACGCTCCTTACGCGCTTCGCATCGGTGTAGGGGAACGCGATTGCAGCGCCGCGTCGACGCTCGCGGAACGTTTCCAACCGTTCACCGAATCGTATGGGGTTCGAGCATACCACGGAGGGGCGGGCGGCACGTGCGCGCGGGGCAATTGCCAAAAAATTCACCTTTGGTAACTTTTGCGGGGTGACCGGAGGGTGCTATTTCCCGTGTTTCGCCGCTTCGGCGGCGTCCGTCGCCTCGGCCGCAACCCAAACT
>CAPI01000047.1 GCA_000333815.1 [Collinsella] massiliensis | reverse complement strand
CCGCGAGACGCTGCCGGTCGAGCGCGTGTACGAGCCGAACACCCGGCCTCCGTACATATCCGACCCCACGCCGGAGCCGAACGTGCCGTGGCGATCGCCGCGCTTCTCCCAGCCCGTGCCCTCGAAGCCCGCGGATCCCACGCCGGAGAACTCGATGTCCTCCGCGGGGATCTCGCCCACGAACCGGCTGCGCGGGTTCGCCTGCGTGGAACCGTATGTGCGGCGCGTCGCCGCGTAGGTGAGGAAGAGCCGCTTGCGGGCGCGCGTGATGGCCACGTAGGCCAGGCGGCGCTCCTCCTCGAGCTTGGCCGGGTCGTCGGAGAAGCCCGCGACGTGCGGGAAGATGCCCTCCTCGAGGCCGGCGACGAACACCGCCGGGAACTCCAAGCCCTTCGCGGAGTGCACGGTCATCATCGTGATGGCACGCGACTCGCCGGCGAGGGAGTCGAGGTCGCTGCGGAGCGCGAGCCACTCGAGGAGCGCCGGCAGCGCCGCGCAGGCAAGCGGCCCGTACGCGCGCTCGATCTCGCCCGGCGCCGAGTCAATGGGGACGGGTTCATTTGACTCACGCGGGAACACGCCGTCCCCAACCGTATCTCCGGCATCGCGTGAGTCAAATGAACCCGTCCCCATTGACTCATCGGCGATGCCGGCGGCGCGCAGCTCCTCCAGGCTCTCGAGGGTACCCTCGATGTCGTCGTGGCTCTCCTCGAACTCCGCCGCCACGCCCAGGAATTCCTGGATGTTCTCCACGCGGCCCTCGGACTCCATGGTGCCCTCGGCGCGCAGCGCCTGCATGAGGCCGCTCCGCTCC
The DNA here is from genome assembly GCA_000333815.1 of [Collinsella] massiliensis. Lineage (GTDB taxonomy): Bacteria > Actinomycetota > Coriobacteriia > Coriobacteriales > Coriobacteriaceae > Enorma. The sequence continues at coordinate 18,180 of CAPI01000047.1, read as the reverse complement.
ACGATGGCCTCGACCACGTGCTGGAGCTCGCCGTCCATGCGCCGCCCCTCGCGCACGAGCGCCACGAAGTCGCCGAGGGCGTTGCGCACCTTCGCGCTGAACATGCCCGTCTCGGCGCACGCGAACTCGCAGGCCTGGAAGAAGCTGCAGCGGTTCTGCCGCGCGAGCGCCTCGATCTTGGCGATGGAGGTCGAGCCGATGCCGCGGCGCGGCGTGTTGATGACGCGCTTCACGCTCATCTCGTCCGCCGGGTTCACCACCATCTTGAGGTACGCCATGACGTCGCGGATCTCCGCGCGATCGAAGAAGCGCGTGCCGCCCACGATCTTGTACGGCACGCCCGCGCGCAGGAACATATCCTCCAGGATGCGCGACTGCGCGTTCGTGCGGTAGAACACCGCGATGTCGTCGTAGCTCATGCCGCCCGCGTGCAGCTTCTCGATCTCGCCCGCGATCCAGCGGCCCTCGTCGCGCTCGTCGGCAGCCTGGTACGCCTGGATCTTCTCGCCGTCGCCCTCGGCCGTGAACAGGCGCTTGTCCTTGCGCTGCGAGTTATGGCGCACCACGGCGTTGGCGGCCGAGAGGATGTGCCCCGTGGAGCGGTAGTTCTGCTCGAGCTTCACGACGCGCGCCTGGGGGAAATCCTGCTCGAAGTCGAGGATGTTCGAGATGTCCGCACCGCGCCAAGAGTAGATGGACTGGTCGTCGTCGCCCACCACCATGAGGTTCTGGTACTTCGCGGCGAGCAGGTTGGCGATCTCGTACTGCACGTGGTTCGTGTCCTGGTACTCGTCCACCGAGATGTAGCGGAAGCGCTCCTGGTACTTCTCGAGCACCTCCGGGCGCGTGCGCAAAAGCTCGAGCGCGCGCACGAGGAGATCGTCGAAGTCCATGGCGTTCGCCGCGCGCAGGCGGCGCTCGAGCTCCAGGTAGACCTGGGCGGCCTTCTGCTCGGGCGGGGTGTTCGCCTGCCGCATGAACTCCTCCGGCCCCACCATGGCGTTCTTCGCCGCGCTGATCTTCGAGCGAATCATGTTGAGCGGGAACTGCTTCTGCTCGATGCCGAGCGCCTGCATGATGTCGCGCACCATGCGGCGCGAATCGTCGTCGTCATAGATGGTGAAATGCCCGGTGTAGCCCAGCAGGTCGGCGTCCTCGCGCAGCATGCGCACGCACATGGCGTGGAACGTGCACACCCACATGCCGCGCGTGCCATCCGGCAGGAGCGCCTGCAGACGCTCGCGCATCTCGGCCGCCGCCTTGTTGGTGAAGGTGATGGCGAGGATGCGCCACGGGCGAACGTCGAGGTCGGCCACGATGTGCGCGATGCGGTAGGTGAGCACGCGCGTCTTGCCCGAGCCCGCGCCGGCGAGCACCAGAAGCGGCCCCTCGGTGGTGAGCACGGCCTCCTTCTGCGCGGGGTTGAGAGAATCGATGTCTACAGCGTACGTGGGCATGGAAGCGGACCTCCGAACGTTCTGGATCGAGCGCACCCAGTATACCCGCCCGACCGGACAGGGATATGAACCCGGCGTGGTGATCCGGACGGTGCGTCACAGCAAGACACCGCGCATACCGCCGCATGGGAGCCCGATCCCACCCAAGACACCAAATGCGCACGAATACGGGCATATTTAGGACGCACGATGGTATTCGAGCAAATTGTCATATTATTGAATATACATGTGAGAATACGCAATTATATGCGATACGTGCGCACCCATGCCATCCGCGCCTCCAGCAATTGTTTCGTTTCTGGCACCGGGGTCACTCTGTATACAAACTCTATGGCACTTTGTTAAAGTGATGGGGTTTCATGGTCGTATATATCAAAAAGGAGGGTCCATGCTCATCGCAAACGGCACCGTCCATGATGGCAGGGGCAACGCGTTCCCTGCGAGCGTCCGCATCGAAGACGGCGTGATCACCGAGGTCGCTCCGGATCTCCCGGCCCGCGAGGGCGAGGAGGTCTTCGACGCCACCGGCATGGAGGTCATGCCCGGCTTCGTCCAGGCGATCGGCCACTGGGGCGTCAACGGCTCCATGACCGAGATCCGCCCGTCCTCCCAGGACAACGACGAGCTCTCCGAGCCCATCACGCCGGAGCTCGAGGCGTTCTACGCGTTCAACGGCCGCGCCGCCTCGACGCAGCAGCTCGGCGCCTGGGGCCTCACGGCGCAGGGCGTCGCCCCCACGGACAACAACCTCTTCGGCGGCGCCATCTCCGTCGTCGGCCTCACGGGCGTGAACCCCTACGACCTCCTCATCAAGCGCAACGTCGCCATGGCGGCCTCCGTCATGGGCAGCATGCGCGACGCCTACGGCAAGCGCGGCGCCGCCCCGCAGACCCGCATGTGGATCTTCACCCACCTCGACGAGCAGCTCCGCCTGGCCGAGGCCTACGACCCCAAGCCCGAGGAGAAGCCGAACGACAAGCTCGCGGCGCTCAAGCCCGTGGTCGAAGGCGAGCTTCCGCTCATCGTCTCGTGCGACAGCGGCGTGGCCATCGCGCACGTCCGCGACATCCTCGCGAAGTACCCCAAGGTGCGCTTCGTCATCCTGAACGGCTCGGGCCTCACGGGCGACGAGGACTGGATGGTCGAGCGCGGCGTCTCGCTCATCGTGCGCAACCCCAGCTCCCCGCTCGACGAGGCCGGCGCCCCCGCGCCCTTCTCGTGGAAGGCCGTCGCCAAGCTCATGGACAAGGGCGTCGACGTGGCGCTCGCCGGCGAGTACTCCAACACCCTCGGCGCGCGCGAAGACCTCATCTGGAACGCCGCCGAGCTCATGAAGGAGCTCCACGACGAGGAGCGCGTGCTCGCCGCCATCACCTCCGCCCCGGCGAAGATCCTGGGCGTCGAGGACACCATCGGCGCCATCGCGCCCGGCATGCGCGCCGATGTGTGCGTGTGGAGCGCGAACCCCCTCAAGACCTACGACGCGCATGCGGTGCGCACCTTCCAGGCCGGCGAGGTCGTCTACGCGGAAGGGGACGAGAAGACATGCATGTGATCAAGGGAGCCACCCTCTACACCATGGCCGAGGCGGGCGTGACGCGCGCCGACATCGCCATCGACGGCGGCAAGATCGCCGCGATCGCCGAGACGATCGACATCCCCGGTGCCGAGGTCATCGACGCCATGGGCATGGTCGTGACGCCCGGCTTCGTGGACGCGCACAGCCACGTGGGCGGCTTCGGCGGGCATGGCGAGCAGCAGGACCTGAACGAGCTCACGACGCCCCGCACGCCGGAGCTCGACGCCCTCTACGGCATCGACCCCACGAGCGAGTTCTTCGCGAAGAACCTCGAGCAGGGCATCACCACGAGCTGCCTCGTGCCGGGCTCCGGCAACGTTATCGGCGGCTGGGGCATCGTGCTCAAGAGCGCGGGCGACGACCGCCTCATCAAGCACCCCGCCGTGCTCAAGGCCGCCACGGGCATCAACCCCAAGGGCGTGTACTCCAAGCAGACCAAGAGCCCGATGACGCGCATGAGCATCATCTACCTGCTCCGTTCCTACCTGCGCGACGTCCAGGACTACATGCGCCGGAAGGAGGAGGCGGCCGCCGACCCCGAGAAGCAGGCGCCCGAGTTCGACCTCGGCCTCGAGCACGGCATCCCCGTCCTCAAGAAGGAGATCCCGCTCAAGGTCCACACCTACATGCACGACATGACCCAGGTGGTCGAGATCGCCCGCGACTTCGACATCGAGGTCACCATCGACCACGCCCAGGGCGCGAGCGACTTCTACGACACCCTCTCCGACCCGCACGTGCGCGGCGTCATCTTCGGGCCCACCGCCGAGCCCCTCTTCCCGGGCGAGGGCGGCAAGCTCGACCCCGAGTGCTGCGCCGGCCTGGACGAGCGCGGCATCCCCGTGGCCGTCATGACCGACGGCCCCATCACCGTGAAGAACCAGCTCATCTTCGAGATGGGCGAGGCCGTGCGCTGGGGCATGGACCCGGTGCGCGCGCTCGCCATGGTCACGTCGAACGCGGCGCACATCATCGGCGTCGAGGACCGCGTGGGCACGCTCGAGGTGGGCAAGGACGCCGACCTCTGCATCTGGACCGCGCTGCCCTCGCTCGCCACGGACGCCGTGCTCAAGCGCGTCATCATCGACGGCGCGACGGTCTTTTCCGAGGAGGCCTAGCATGAAGAACTACCCCGCGTGCAAGACAGTCGACGTGGTCGAGAACTGGCACGGCATCGAGCTCGCCGACCCCTACGCCTGGCTGCGCGACAAGGACGACCCCGAGGTGCGCGACTTCGTGGCGCGCGAGAACGCCTATACGGACGCCTACTTCGCCACGCGCGGCGTGGACGAGAAGATCGCCCAGCTCAAGGCCACGCAGCTGCCCGAGAACTACATGACGGTCGAGCCCTTCGGTGAGGGCTACGTGACCTCGCGCTCCACCGACGGCGGCGGCTACGACATCGCGATCCTCGACGCCGACTTCAACGAGACGGGCACCCTGAAGGACCTGCCCGGCCTCGGCGACCTCGAGCTCTTCCGCGCGCTGCCCGCGCCCGGCCGCACCGACATCATCGGCCTCTTCGCCCAGCACATGGGCGCGGCGCGCCCGTCCGTGGTCGTCTACGACCTCGAGCGCAAGGCGCCCGTCTTCAAGGCCGACGGCACGTTCTCCATCGCGTGGTCGCGCGCGACGGGCAAGATCTACTACGCGCTCACCGAGTCGAACCTCGAGACGCACGAGTGCCGCAGCTCCTGGCGCTGCTACGACCCCGCGACGGACACCGAGGAGACCCTTTTCGCCCCGGACGAGAACTACATCATTGCCTACGTCGAGATGTCCGGCGACGGCCGCTGGGCGCTCTTCGGCGCGGCGAGCGACTACTCCCGCGCGCTGTGGTACGCCTGCGATACCGCCAGCGGCGCGGTGCACCGCCTCTCCGAGGCGCCCGAGGCGTGGCAGTACATCGACTCCACGGCCGACGGCCACTGCTTCGTCTCCACGAGTGAGAACGACCACGGCGAGGTCGTCGCCGTGGCGAACGACGGCTCCCAGCGCACCGTCCTCGCCCCGCAGGACCGCTTCTTCCTCACGGGCGGCTTCTCGTGCGCGGGCAAGCTCTACGCCCTCGCCCTCGAGGACGTGAGCGCCCGCCTCATCGACGTCGCCACGGGCGAGGCCATCGAGCTGCCCGACCCCATGGGCGAGCTCAGCGTGGCCGGCAAGGACGACGCCCGCGCCTTCCTCTCGTTCCAGAGCTTCACCATGCCCCCGTGCATCCTGGCCTTCGACGGCGAGCGCTTCGAGAAGGTCTACGCCACGAGCGACGCCACCCACCCCGACATCGTGGTGGAGCAGCACTTCGCGCCCTCCACGGGCGACGGCACGCTCGTCCCCTACTACCTCGTGCGCGCCCGCGACGCGCAGCCCGACGGCACCGCGCCCGCGCTCATGTACGCCTACGGCGGCTACAACAGCCCCACGCTCCCCTGGTACACCGAGCTCGTCTCGATGACCGAGGTGCCGCGCTGGGTGGAGGCCGGCGGCGTGTACGTCCACCTCAACCTGCGCGGCGGCAGCGAGTACGGCCCGGCGTGGCACGAGGCCGGCATGCTCGACTCCAAGCGCCACTGCTATGAGGACTTCATCGGCGTCACCGAGCAGCTCATCAAGGACGGTTGGGCGAGCGCCGGCAACATCGGCATCGTGGGCTGCTCGAACGGCGGCCTGCTCATGAGCGCGCTCGTGACCATGCGCCCGGACCTGTGGGGCTGCGTGATCGACTCCGTGCCCCAGACCGACATGATCCACGTGGCCGACGACGACCGCGGCCCCATGTACATCACCGAGTACGGCGACCCGCGCGCCTCGAAGGAGATGTTCGAGTACTTGCTCTCGTACTCGCCCTACCACAACGTCCAAGACGTCGCCTACCCGCCCGTCTACATCCAAACGGGCGAGTGCGACAACAACGTCCCGCCCTACCACGGCAAGAAGTTCGCCGCGCGCGTGCAGGCCGCGACGACCGGGGACGCCCCCATCTTGCTGCGCGTGCTGGCGCAGGGCAGCCATAACCGCGGCGGCACGCCCGAGGAGTTCTGGCGCACCATCGCCGAGATGCACCTCTTCCTGGAGGAGCACCTGAAGGGAATCGGCTCATGCTGAAATACATGATCAAGCGCATCCTGTTCATCATTCCGTCGGTGTTCATCGTCTCGGTGCTCACCTTCGTGGTGCTCTCGCTCTCGCCGGGCACGCCCGGCCAGGCGGCGCTCGGCATCAACGCCACGCAGGAGCAGATCGACGCGTTCAACCACTCCGTGGGCTACGACCGCCCGCTGCCCGAGCGCTACATCGACTACATGGCGGGCGCCCTCCAGGGCGACTTCGGCGAGTCCTACACGCAGCACAACGACGTGGCGGCCATCCTCATCCCGAAGTTCCCCACCACGCTCACCGTCGCCTTCCTGGCGGTGCTCTTCTCCGCCGCGCTCGGCATCCCCATCGGCGTGCTCGCGGCGCTGAAGAAGGGAACGGCCGTGGACGTGGGCACCACCACGATCGCGCTCGTGTTCGCCTCCATCCCGAGCTTCTGGCTCGGCCTCATGCTCATGCTGCTCTTCTCCCTGCAGCTGGGCATCCTCCCCTCGCACGGCATCGGCACGTGGAAGAACCTCGTGCTGCCCGTGGCCACGCTCGCGCTGCCCTCGGCGGCCTACGTGGCGCGCATGGTGCGCATCACCATGCTCGATGAGTTCAACCAGGACTACGTGCGCACGGCGCGGGCGAAGGGCGCGAGCGAGAACCGCATCGTCTTCATCCACGTCATCCGCAACGCCATGATGCCCGTCCTCACGAACCTCGGCATGAGCTTCGCCGGCCTCCTCGGCGGCGCCATCATCGCCGAGCAGGTCTTCGGCCTGCCGGGCTTCGGCAGCGCCATCCTGAACGCCATCAACATGAAGGACACGCCCATCGTGCTGGGCGCGACGCTCTTCCTCTCGTTCACCTACATGATCATCATGCTCGTGCTCGACTTGGTGAACGCCCTGCTCAACCCCAAGTTCCGCGACAGCATCGAGAAGGCGTGATGACGCATGGTTACGAAACGTTCTAAGAAGCGCGAGGAGAAGCTCGTGAAAGCCGCCGTCGAGACCGGCGGCAGCCAGACGCGCGACATCATCCGCGCGTTCATGAAGCACAAGGTGTCCGTCGTGGCGCTCGTGGTGCTCGTCATCATCCTCATCGCGGCCATCGTCTCCGGCTTCATCTTCTCGGAGGAGCAGATCACCGCCATCACCGCGGCCGCCCGCCTGCAGCCGCCCTCGCTCGAGCACTGGTTCGGCACGGACGCCTTCGGCCGCGACGTGTTCGCCCGCACCGTCTACGGCGCGCGCTACTCGCTGTTCTTCGGCCTCACCACGGCGGCGCTCTCGCTCGTCATCGGCACGGCCATCGGCTCGGCCTGCGCCTACCTGGGCGGCACGTTCGACATCGTGGTCATGCGCATCATGGACTCGCTCGTGTGCATCCCGTCGCTTTTGCTCATGCTCGCCCTCGTGGCGGTCATCGGCCGCGGCATGCACGGCATCATCATCGCGCTCGTGGTGACGAGTGTGCCGGGCACGGCGCGCATCGTGCGCTCCATCGTGATCGGCGTCGTGCAGAACGAGTACGTCGAGGCCGCGCGCGCCGCCGGCGTCACCACGCCGCAGATCATCTGGCGCCACGTGCTGCCGAACGCCTTCGGCCCCATCCTGGTGAATATTCTCATGAACATCTCGGGTTCCATCATCTCGGCCTCGAGCATGAGCTTCCTCGGCATGGGCATCCAGCCCCCCACGCCCGAGTGGGGCGCCATGATCAACGACGCGCTGCCGCTGATCCGTACCTCCCCGTACCTCATCGTCTTCCCCGGCATCGCGGTGCTCGTCACCTCGCTGTGCTTCAACCTGCTGGGCGACGGCCTCACCGATTCGCTCGACCCGCACAGCCGCTAAGGATCCGCGCGGCATCCACCGCGCTTGCAGACGGCTCCGTAGAGAAAGGACACACATGAGCATGACGCAACCCACCCGCAGGCAGTTCCTCGGCGGCTCGGCCGCACTCCTCGCCGCGATGGGCGTGAGCGGCCTCGCCGGCTGCTCGGGCGGCTCGGACACGGGTTCCGCCGCCTCGGGTTCCTACGGAATCCCGCTCGGGGACGAGCTCACCATCATCTCGCTCATCACGAACGGCACCTTCACCCCGGTGAACGCCGCCGCGGGCTTCGACAAGGTCGTCCTGCACGCCCTCTTCGACACGCTCTTCGTCTTCGACGCCGACGGCAACCTGCAGCCCTGCCTGGCCGAGAGCTACGAGCAGAACGGCTTCGACGTCACCATCAAGCTCCGCACCGACGTCTCGTTCACCGATGGCGCGCCGCTCACGGCCGACGACGTGGTGTTCTCGTTCGACGTCTACGAGAACGACACCGTGAACGGCCCCTACATCCGCCAGTACATCACGAGCATCGAGAAGGTCGACGACGCCACCGTGCTCGTACACTCGCTCCGCGACGACGAGCTGTGGAAGAACATCCTCGCCGAGTACATCTACATCATGGAGGCCGCCACCTACGACGCGTCGAGCTCCTACGCCGATTCCGCGCCCACGGGCACCGGTGCCTACCTGCTCGATTCCGTGGACGAGGCGCGCACCGTGACCCTCACCGCCAACGAGGACTACTGGGGCGGCGCGCCGGAGTTCACGACCGTGCGCGTCCAGGCGCCCGTCGACAGCTCGACGGCGCTCGTGGCGCTCCAGAACGGCGAGGCGAACCTCGTGACGCAGATCGCGCTCTCCGCCGTCGAGACCGCGCGCGAGGACCCCAACCTCGAGGTGAGCACCTTCGCCTCGTGGTCGCAGCAGATGCTCGGCGTCTGCACGGGCGACCAGGCGTTCCGCCAGGCCATCTTCCACGCCATCGACCGCCAGAACATCATCGACATCTGCAACGACGGCGAGGGTGAGCCCGCGACCGACATGTTCTCGAAGAAGATCATGGGCGACCTCGCCGGCTCCGTGGAGTTCACCGGTTACGACCCCGAGCTCGCCCAGGAGCTCATCGCCCAGTCCGAGACCGACCTCTCGCAGACGTTCACCATCTACACCTACGACGCGGCCGACGTCGCCCAGTGCATCCAGCAGGACCTGGCGAAGATCGGCATCAACATCGAGGTGGGCGCCGTCGACTCCAACACTTACTCGCAGGCGCTCATCGACAAGACCGCTCAGATGTTCCTGGGCGCCTTCGGCACCGATATGCTCACGCCCGATAGCTTCGTGGAGCTCTTCCTGGCCGAGGGGACGTTCTACTACTTCCCCATCTCGGACGAGTTGCGCCAGAAGGTCGCGGACATGCTCGCCATCCCGAGCATCGCCGACCGCCGCGACCTCGTGATCGAGATCATGGGGGATATGGTGGAGGAGGCACCGATCGTGCCGCTCTACGACAAGAACTCCTACGATGTCTACACCAAGGGCTTGGGCGGCGTCCTGCCGTCCTCGAGCGGCACCTACGTGTACTACGTGGGTGATTTCACGAACGAGCAGCAGTAAGCGCGGTGCTACGGCGTGCGCCCGCTGCGCTCACAGGGTAACCAGGGGTGGGTTTCCGCCCCAGTAAATAGGGGCACAAGCCCCAGAAAGGAAGGAAAGATGAGCACTCCACAGGTCTCGCGTAGGCAGTTCGTGGGCGGCTCGGCCGCGGTCCTCGCCATGCTGGGCGTGGGCGGTCTTGCCGGTTGCGGCGGCAACGCTGGCAGCGGATCCGGTGACGCCGCGGGCGGCATCGCGCTCACCGACACGTTCACGATGATCTCGGTCGCGAGCAACGACTCGTTCGACCCCATCGTGGGCACGGGTGCCGACAAGGTCACCATGCACTCGATCTATGACAACCTGTTCATGTTCGATGGCGAGGGCAACGTCGAGCCCATGCTCGTCGACACCTACGAGCAGGACGGCAACGTCGTCACCGCCACGCTCCGCGACGCGAACTTCTCCGACGGCACCCCCGTCACGGCCGACGACGTCGTCTACAGCTGGGATATGCTCAGCGCCGACCCCTCGCAGGGTCCCTACATGTCCAACTACATCACGGACGTCGAGAAGGTCGACGACAAGACCGTCAAGATCACCGTCGTGCGCGACGACACCTCGTGGATGAACATCCTCGCCGAGACCATCTACATCATCCCCAACGGCTCCTATGACCCCGAGGCGAACGACTACGCCTCCGAGCCCCCCATCGGCTCCGGTGCCTACACCTTCGAGTCCGTCGACGAGGCCCGCACGGTCACCCTCAAGGCCAACGAGGACTACTGGGGCGGCGCACCCGCCTTCAAGACGGTCGTCGTCCAGGCGCCCGTGGACTCCTCGACCTCGCTCGTCGCCCTCCAGAACGGCGAGGTGAACTGCGTCTCCATGATGGCCGACACCGCTGTGGAGACCGCGCGCGGCGACGCGAACCTCAACGTCGTCGAGTTCGAGGCGTGGGGCCAGCAGATGCTCGGCATCCTCGTGGGCGACCAGGCCTTCCGCAGCGCCATCTTCCACGCCATCAACACCCAGAACATCGTTGACGTCGTGACCGGCGGCTCGGCCGAGCCCGCGAAGCAGTTCTTCGCCAAGAAGCTCCTCGGCGAGGAGTACGACGGCGTCGTGACCTTCGACGCCTACGACCCCGAGCTGGCCAAGGAAGAGCTCGCCAAGTCCACGACCGACCTCTCCCAGACCTACTCCATCACCACGACCGACGAGGCCGGCGCGCAGTGCGCCCAGTGCATCCAGCAGGACCTCGCCGCCATCGGCATCAACGTCGAGGTCGAGAGCGTCGACGTCAACACCTGGTCCTCCAAGCTCATGGACCAGACGCTCCAGATGTTCATCAACGCGCTCGGCACCGACATGCTCGCCGCGGACAGCTTCATCCAGCTGCTGCTCGGCGACACCTCGGTGTACTACTACCCCATCTCCGACGAGCTCAAGGCCAAGGTCGCCGAGATGAACTCCATCCCGAGCGTCGTCGACCGTCACGACCTCGTGGTCGAGATCCTGAACGACATGCAGGTCGAGTGCCCGATCGTGCCGCTGTACGACACCGTGAGCTACGATGTCTACACCGCGGGCATCGAGGGCTACCTGCCCTCTTCTGCCGGCACCTACGTGTACTACCTCGGCAAGCTCACCAAGTAAGCGAGCCGCAGGCTCTGGGGGCGCGGGTTCTGCGCGAGCCCGCGCCCTTGGGGGCGTCCACCGTACCGCTTCATGCCGTCCGACGCGCCGCGCACGCGTCCGCGCAACCGGCGTCGGCCGACATGAATCGATACCGACCACATGATGCGTAGGTGCCCAGGCACCGGGCTATCACGAGGAGGAGAAGCAATGGCAGATGAGAACCTGCTGGTCATCGATGGGTTGAGGGATGTCCTGAAGCTCAAGAACGGCGAGGCCGCCTATCCCGTGGACGGGGTGAGCTTCACCGTGCCGCGCAGCAAGACCGTGGGCCTCGTGGGCGAGTCCGGCTGCGGCAAGTCCATGACGGCGCGCACCGTGATGCGCATCCTGGACAAGGGCATCTCCGTCGCCGAGGGCCACATCACCTTCGACGGCGAGGACCTGCTCGCCCTGCCCGAGCCGCAGATGCGCGACATCCGCGGCAACCGCATCGCCATGATCTTCCAGGAGCCCATGACGGCGCTCAACCCCTCCATCTCGGTGGGCAAGCAGGTGCGCGAGGCGATCCTCTTGCACGAGAAGGTCTCGCGCGCCGAGGCCAAGGAGCGCGTCATCCAGATGTTCCGCGAGGTGGGCATCCCCGAGGCCGACCGCCGCTACAAGTCCTACCCGCACCAGCTCTCCGGCGGCCTGCGCCAGCGCATCTGCATCGCCATGGGCATGATCTGCAACCCCGACCTCCTCATCGCCGACGAGCCCACCACCGCCCTCGACGTGACCGTCGAGGCGCAGATCCTCGAGCTCATGAAGCGCCTGCAGCGCGAGAGCGGCATGTCCATCCTCATCATCACGCACAACCTCGGCGTCGTGGCCGACATCTGCGACGAGGTGAACGTCATGTACGCCGGCCAGATCGTGGAGCACGCCACGAAGGCCGAGATCTTCAACCGCCCGCTCCACCCCTACACCATCGGCCTCATGGACGCCATCCCGCGCGTGAACGGCGACATGGAGCACGACCTGCACACCATCCCCGGTACGGTGCCCGCGCTCGGGAACTTCCCCGAGGGCTGCCGCTTCTGCACCCGCTGCCCGTTCGCCGACGAGCGCTGCCGCACGCAGGCGCCCGCGCTCGAGGACGCCGGCGACGGCCACCTTGTCCGCTGCTTCAAGCCCCAGGAGGTGCGCTAAGATGGCGACCGAGACCATGACCGATACCACGCCCGAGACCATTCCGGCAGCGCCCGGCGCCGAGACCGCGGTGCTGCGCGCCGAGCACCTCACCAAGCACTTCAAGACGAACGCCGGCGTGGTGAAGGCCGTCGACGACGTGTCGTTCAGCATCGCGCGCGGCGAGACCCTCGCGCTCGTGGGCGAGTCCGGCTGCGGCAAGTCCACGCTCGGCCGCATGGCGGTGCGCCTCATCGACCCCACCTCGGGCAACGTCTACCTCGACGGCGAGGACATCACCAAGGTGAAGGGCAAGGCCCTGCGCGAGGCGCGCAAGAAGATGCAGATCGTGTTCCAGGATCCGTTCTCGTCGCTCGACCCGCACCTCACCCTGGGCGAGATCATCGCCGAGCCGCTCCGCGCCGCCGGCGTCTCCAAGGCCGAGCAGCGCGAGCGCGTGCTCGCCCTCATGGAGCGCGTGGGCCTGGGCAAGGAGTTCTACGAGCGCTACCCGCACCAGCTCTCCGGCGGCCAGCGCCAGCGCGTGGGCATCGCGCGCGCCCTCGCGCCCGAGCCCGAGGTCATCGTCTGCGACGAGCCCGTCTCGGCGCTCGACGTGTCCATCCAGGCGCAGATCCTGAACCTCCTGCGCAAGCTCCAGCGCGAGACGAGCATCTCGTTCCTGTTCATCTCGCACGACCTCGCCGTGGTGCGCTACATCTCCACGCGCATCTGCGTGATGTTTTTGGGGCAGCTCTGCGAGGTGTGCCCCACGCCGGACGCCTACACGCGCCCGCTCCACCCCTACACGAAGCTCCTCATCGAGTCCGTGCCCATCCCGGATCCCTCGCAGGCCGACCGCAAGCGCCAGCTGCTCGAGGGCGAGATCCCCTCGCCCATCAACCCGCCGGCCGGCTGCCGCTTCTGCACGCGCTGCCCCTACGCCGACGACACGTGCCGCACCGTGAAGCCCGCGATGCGCGACTTCGGCGAGGGCCGCTTCTGCGCCTGCCACCACCCGCTCGAGGGGTAGGCCGCGCGCCGCACATAGCAGTGAACGCGAAACGCTCGCGGAGAAGCCCCACGGCCGCTTCGCGAGCGTTGTTCGTAGGCGGCGTCCGCGCGCGACGCACGAACCTGGTATTCCGTCCCTCAAAAAACAAGGTTATCCGATAACCTTGTTTTTCTCATTCAGAAAAACAAGGTTGTGCGATAACCTTGTTTTACTGACACGGTTGAACAAGGTTAGGTTGAACCATGGGAACCTATGAACAACGCTACTGGCTCAATGACACCTGGGGCATGAACCGCAACGAGCGGCAGTCGGGGACGTACCATCCATACATCCCCACCATGCTCATGGAGCAGGATATCGTTCTCACCGCCTCGGCTTCCCAAGCGGTCGCGCAAGCGCAAGCGGACATTTCCCTCCTCAACGAGCGCGTTCAGCATCTCATGGGAACTGAGCCCCTTGCCCGCCTTATCCTGCGCTCCGAAGCGATGGCCTCTTCAAAGATCGAGGGCCTCACGATGAACGCCGGTAAGCTCCTGGAATATGAGGCGCTCGAGGAGCTGGGCGTCCCGCATCGGCTCGACCGGAACGAGGCCGCGATCCTTGCAAATATCTCCTCCATGCAGGAGGGAATCATCGAAGCGGCACGGGAACATACCATCACGGTGGAGACCATTTGCGATGTCAACAAAAGGCTCCTCGAACATACAGATATGGCGAGCTACGGCGGCGTGCTGCGTACAACACAGAACTGGATTGGTGGCAACAACGTGAACCCTATCGGAGCCGCCTTCGTTCCACCGGTTCCCGAGCGCGTGCCCCTCCTGATGAAAGACCTCGTGTCCTTCATCAACTCATCGGAGTTACCAGCGGTCGCCATCGCTGCAATCGCGCATGCTCAGCTCGAAACCATACACCCCTTCGCAGACGGAAATGGACGTACGGGTCGCACGCTCATCCACATCATCATGAAACGAAGGGGTGTCGCAACGCGCACGATTCCGCCCGTATCGCTTGTGCTCGCCACCGACAAAGACCGTTATATCGCGAATCTTTCAGCATATAGAACAGACGAGGACGACCCCGCGAGCGATTCGTTCGTGGTAGCCGCAAACGATTGGATCGAATATTTCGCACGCGCCGTCAGCTTGAGCTGCGATCGAGCGTCTGCGTTCGAGCAGCGGCTGTCAGCGATTGAGGATTCTTGGCGCTCGACCCTGCGGCCGCGCGCCCATTCGGCGGCGGACATCCTGTTGGATAAGCTCGTCGACAACCCTGTCGTGAGCATTAACTCCGCCAAACGGCTCACCGGAAGAAGCTACGAAGCGGCGCGCAACGCCGTTGCATCGCTTGAGGCTGCGGGAATCCTCGTACAGAACGCGCGCAATCGCAAAAGCGGCATCTATGTCGCACCAGACGTTCTGAATGCCTTCACGCTTTACGAGCGCGCGCTTGCCACGCCGGGCGGAGATACCGCCACGGTAAAGCCGCAGCGGCCGGTTCCACAGCGGCCGCCGCGATAAATCGGTCGCGAGCATTCCAAAACGAGGCACCGCCCATCGCGTTTCTCGTTCGATACAACTATGACCGCGAGCCCACCAATGTGTCCTCGCGGTCATATTCCATTTGGTGCGGTATAGAACGCAAGCTTGGAGCCGGAGCAACGCCCGCCCCGCTACTTCTCCTCGTACGCCTCCTCGCGGCGGGCGACCTCGTCGATGAGGATTGAGTCGCCGTGCTTGGCGGCGAGCACCGTGAACAGCATGAACGCGCCCATGAGCGTGATGTAGCCGAAGAGCATCGTCGGCGCCGCGTCCATGACGAAGCCGGAGAGGATGGGCGTGACCACCTGCGCCGCCATGGAGACGGTGTAGTAGTAGCCGGAGTAGCGGCCGACGCTGTTCGAATCGCAGAGCTCGAGCAGCATGGGGTACACGCACAAATCGACGCCGCCCAGAGCCGCGCCCATGAACAGGAATACGACATAGAAGAACGGGTTGAAGCCCGGCACGAGCCAGATGATCGCCGAGCCGATGACCACCACCGCGGAGGTGATGACCGCCATGACCTTGCGCCCGTACTTGAGCGAGAGGTTCGCGATGGGCACGTACGACAGCAGCCCGCCCGCGATGGTCACGATGTTGATAATGGCGTAGCTGCCGCCCGCCATGCCGAAGAACGCGTCCGCGTAACGCGAGATGTTCGTGGTCATGGCGTTGTAGCTCATGTAATAGAAGAACGTCGCGGCGAGGATCATGATGATGGACATGCGCACCGACGGGTCGGTGATGCGCTGCTTGCCGCCGGCCTCGGGCGAATCGTCGGTATCGATGTCCGCCTCCTTGATGCCCATCTCGAGGCTCTTCTCGTGCATGCGCTCCACGAGACGGGGCTCGCGCACGCGCCAGAAGTAGAGGATGGCCGAGCCCAGGATGAACGCCGCCTGGAGCCCGAAGAGCGGCAGGTAGTCCGGGTGCTCCACGTCCGGAACGAGCAGCGTGATGGCCACGAGCATGACGCCCGTGCCCGCGTAGCCCACGATCTTCTCGATGGAGTCCGCCTTGGTACGCAGGGGGCGCGGCGTGATGTCGGCCACGATGGCCACCGTCATGGTGCGGTAGGCGCAGATGGCCACGAGCGTGAGCAGGATCATCGCGATGAACAGCGGGAAGCTGCGCAGGTTGTTCGCCACGGCGATGAGCGGCACGGCGATGGCCGCCACCACGGAGCCCACCATGATGAACGGGGTGCGGCGGCCAAGCTTGCTCGAGCAGCGGTCGGACAGGATGCCGAAGAGCGGCAAGAGGAAGAGGCCGAAGACGTTGTCGAGCGCCATGACCACGCCCGTCGCGGCGTTATCCAGGTGGAATGTCTCGGTGAGCATGAGCGGCACGATGCCGTCAAACACCTGCCAGAAGCTGATCATGCCCATGAAGGGCAGCGAGGCGAAGGCGACGCTCACGTAATCGAGTCGGCTCGCCGCCTTCACCGCCTGTTTGCTGATAGCCATGCAAATCCTTTCTCATTCATCGGGGACGGGCTTCGATGCACCGTCGCGTCACCGTAGCACGCCGTTGCCCGCGGGCGTCACCGGCGCAGCGCGCGAGGCGCAAACGCCCCGTCATCACATCTCGAGCTGACCGAGGTTCGCCAGGAACGCCACGTAGAAACCGATGCCCCGCTTGTACACGTCGACGCCGATGCGCTCGTTCTCCGCGTGGATGAGCGCGCGGGCCTCGGCGGAGTATTCGAAACCGCAGAAGCGGTACACGTGCTCGCAGATGGCGTTGAACTCGCGCGAATCCGTGCAGGAGTTCTGGACGTACGGCGCGAAGCCGGCCTCCGGATACACGCCCGAGACGCACCGATGCAGGTAATCGAAGGCCGCGTCGTTCTCGAACGGGCTGATGGGCGCCGGTTCGGTGTAGGGCACAGCCTGGGCGATCTCGACCGTCACGTGGTCGGGCGACACACCGCTCGCCAGGCACTCCTCCACCGCGAGGGCGCGGGCGCGCGCCACAGCGTCGTCCACCGTCTCGAACGGGGCGACGCGCACGTTGAAGTTCGCGCGCGCCACCGGCGGCAGCACGTTGTGCGCGGGCGACCCCTCGAGCTGCGTGAGCGCGTAGGTGGTGCGCAGCATCGCGGCGGTCTCGCCGTTCGATGCCATGATCTTCGCCACGAGCGGGCGCGTGAGCCACAGGTTCGAGAACACGAGCCGGTAGAGCATGCTGCTCCTGCTCGCGAGCTCGGCGAGCGTCGCGTCGAGCGCCTCGGTGAAGCACGGCATGCCCGGGTTCGACGCGATGCGGTCGCACACGCGGGCGAGCAGGAGCGGAGCGTCGGTGCGCGCGGGCGTCGAGGCGTGCCCGCCGTCGGCGCGCGCCGTGACCGTGAGGTCCACGTGCCCCTTCTCGGACACGCCCACCATCGCCACGGGCACCTTCACCCCGAGCGGTGTGTCGCCGGCTACGGCGCCGCCCTCGTCGAGCACCATGGCGGGGTGGATGCCGTGGTCGCGCAGCCAAGCCACGGCGTCGCGCGCGGCGGGTCCGCTCACCTCCTCGGCGTTCGAGGAGAAGAACCACACGTCGCGCGGCGGCTGATAGCCCCGGCCGATCAGGTACTCGGCGGCCTCGAAGAACGCGCCGATGATGCACTTCGTATCAAGCGACCCGCGCGCCCAAATCTCGCCGTCGATGATCTCCGCGCCGAAGGGGTCGTGCTCCCAGTGCTGACCGTCGACGGGCACCACGTCGTGGTGCGCCATCATGACGATGGGATCGAGCGCCGGGTTCGTCCCCGGCCAGCGCATGAGCATGCCGAACTCGTCGATCATGTGGAGCTCGCACGCGGCGAACGTGAGCGGATACAGGCGGCGCAGCGTGGGAACCCAGCGGGTGAACGGCTTGCGGTCGACGAGTTTCGGGTCGTCGCGCGATATGGTGGGCACGCGCAGGAGCTCCTGGAAGCGCTTGACCGCGTCGTCATCCGCATGGTACACACCTGCATCGAGCGGCGCTCCCGCAGGACGCGCGGGCTTCATCCGCGCCGCCCGCACCGCGCAGAACCCCGCAACGGAGCCGATACCCACCGCCGCGGCGGCTGCCGCGCCCTTCATCAACATCTTCGCGTGCATGTGATGCCTCCTAAGCCGGCAACCATCCTGTTGGGATGGTAGTATTGTAGCCCTTTCGCGCGGGCTACCCCGCCAGCCGGCCAGGATGTCCGCAGGGAGGCAGGATTTCGGGCGCACGGATCCCAAAATGCGCGAAACGAACGTTTTATAGGCACCCCCGGAA
>CAPI01000048.1 GCA_000333815.1 [Collinsella] massiliensis | reverse complement strand
TGGCTCAGCGAGTCATTTGAACCCGTCCCCGTTGTCTCATGTCCTAAACCCCTAGGGTACGGATGGGAATGACGAACACCCCGTCGGCACGTCGATATGCTGCATCGCCGGCACCGACGATCACCGCCAGAAACGACGGAGCCTCAACGCGCTTCTGCGTGTCTCGGAGCAGTTTTTTCTGCAGCATCAGCAGGTTTTTCGCCCCCTCTTCCACCTTGCTATGACTCAGCTTTATCTCGCACGCGCCCCATCTGCCATCTGCAAGCTCGATAATCGCATCAACCTCCAGATTGGAGTCATCGCGATAGTAGCGAACGGGATGGTCTGAAGCCATGGGATGCGCAGAGGCATAGACGAGCAAATCGCGGATGACAAGGTTCTCGAACACCATGCCGAACGTCTGCCAATCTTGCAAAAGGCGCTCAGGGCTCATGCGCAAGAGCGCGACTCCAAGCGAGGGATCGGCAAAATAGCGCTTGGGAGACACGCGCATGCGCTGGGGCGAACGGGATGCCGGCACCCAGCCTTCGATGTCATCGACGAGGTAGATACCGGCAAGCAGGTCGAGATGGCGTGACACTTCCCGCTGTTCAGCATCGCGAACCTCGGTTTTCTTCTCATGGCCGAAGACATCTTGCGCAAGCGTCACGTTCGTCGCGCTCTGGCCGACGGTGCGGGCAAGCGAACGGCACAAGCGTTCGGCGATACGGGCATTTCCGCCAAGACGGGGAATGCTCTGCTCATACACTTGGGCAAGATACGAACGGACAATCACCTGGGCATCCTCTGGTGAGGCATCGGTAGCTTCAGGCCAGCCGCCACGGCAGACGAGCCGTGCAAGGCCATCGATGTCGGCCTTCGCTGACGCGTGTTCGAAGCGATCCTCGAAGAGTCCCGCCAAGCTCACCGCTCCGCTTGAATCGCCCGATTCCTGCAGCGTCATTGTATGCATCGAAATGCGCCCGATTCGACCGGCACCGCTATGGGCAACCTGTTCTTTTTCTGGCGTAGAGGATCCCGTGAGAATCCAAAGCCCGTGGATGCCGCCGGCATCGTCGACAGTGTGGCGCACGGTATCCCAGATGGCAGGCACGCGTTGCCACTCATCGATAAGGTGCGGCGACGCGCCTGCGAGCGCGAATGCAGGATCTGCCTGCGAGGCTTCCAGATTGCCGCCTCGATCTACATATGTCACGCTCTTCGCCTGAGTGAGCGCAGACCATGTTTTCCCACACCATTTCGTGCCGGAAACCTCCACAGCACCGAACAAGCGCAGATACCGCTCCATCTGCCGATCGACAATCCTCGGCCTATAACCCTCCGGCGTTAGCGTATCGGGCGCGCTTCCCATGCCCTCCATGTTCCCCATCCGTTCTCGATATTACACGGAATCTACCAGGTCATTCCAAGATTACGAATTATAGAGTACCATGATTACGAATAAACTTGCACCATAATTGCGAATGGAAATACACCAAGAATACGAATCGTTCTGAGACGCTGACAAGAGCTTGACGCCTCGCGCCAAACCCCACCTCGGGTGCACGCTGCCCTGAGTCATTGGGGACGGGTTCAAATGACTCGCTGAGTCAAATGAACCCGTCCCCAATGACTCACGTCCCCAATGACTCACCAATGACTCAGGGGCGGTGCTTGTGCAGGATGAGGGCCACCAGAGTCGCGCAGTACGCGAGCGCGAGCGCCCAGGCCAAGGGGTTCGCCAGGCAGATCATGAGGAAGCCGCCGCCGGCCACGGCCGCGAGGCTGCCCAGGCAGCGCCCGGCGAGCTCGCCCACGCCCGAGATGATCGCCTGCACGCTGTGGCCCATGCCCTGCAGGGTATTGCGGAACACCATGAGCGAGCCGTGCAGGATGAAGAAGCAGCTGATGACCGAGAGGTACTCGACGGCCTCGGACGTGATGGCGGGGCTGGCCCCGTCGCCGAGCACGAAGCCCACGAGCGCGCCCTTGAACAGGAAGATCGCGAGCCACGCCACGGCGCAGTACGCGAGCTGGATGCCGAGGGCGCTCCCGATGCCCGCGCGGATGCGGTCGAATCGCCGCGCGCCGTAGTTCTGCCCCGCGTAGGAGGCCACCGCCATGCCCACGCTCTCCATGGGCAGGGTGAAGAGCTGGCGGATCTTCTCGCCCGTGGTCTGCGCGGTCACGGTCACGGCGCCGAAGGAGTTGACGGCGCCCTGCATGGCGAGCGCGCCCACCGCCGAGACCGAGTACTCGAAGCCCATGGGCAGGCCGATCACGCAGAGCCGGCGCAGGTGCCGGCCGGACGGCGCCATCGCGGCGCGCTCGACGCGCACCCAGGGCACGCGCGAGAACGCCCACCAGCAGTTGAGCGCCACCGAGAGCAGCGTGCCGAGCACATCGCCCAGGGCAGAGCCCGCCACGCCCATGTCGAACGCGAGGATGAACACGAGGTCGAGCCCCACGTTCACCACGCACGAGATGGCAAGGAAGATGAAGGGGTGACGCGAGTCGCCCACCGCGCGCAGCACGGCGGCCGAGTAGTTGTAGAAGAGCGTGGCGGGGATGCCCGCGAACACGATCGCGATGTAGATGGTCGCCATGTCGAGCAGGTCGGCGGGGGTGCCCAGGAGCATGAGCAGCGGCCGCGCGGCCACGATCATGGCGACGGCGAGCACGATGCTCAAGACCGCGGATGCCCACGCGCCGTTCCACAGGTAGCGGCGGAACCCCTCCTCGTCATGCGCGCCGAAGCGCTGCGCCACGGGGATGCCGAACCCGATGCCCGCGCCCTGCGCGAAGCCGAGCACAAGGAAGTTGAGCGCGTACGTGGCGCCCACGGCGCCGAGCGCGTCCGGCCCCACGAAGCGGCCGACCACCACGGTATCGGCGAAGTTGTAGAGCTGCTGGACGAACGAGCCCAGCACAAGCGGCACGGAGAAGCGCAGAAGCTGCGTGAGCGGCCGCCCCGTCGTCAGGTCTGTGGTGACGTTCGGCATCGCGCTCCCCTGTGCCCGTCCCTCCCCGCGGGATGTCGAAAAACCCCTGGGGTATTTTTACATTACCGGGCGACGTCGGCGCCCGAGTGCAGGAACTGCTCGACCTCCGCGGCGGTGAAGCGGTTGCAGTCGCCCGCCACCGTGTGCTTGAGCGCGCCGGCCGCGCAGCCGAACTCGATGGTGCGCCGCGCATCCCAACCCGAGAGCACGCCGTGCAGCACGCCCGCGGCGAAGGCGTCGCCGCCGCCCACGCGGTCGACGATGGGCTCGATGCGGTGCGTGCGCGAGTGCGCGAGCGCGCCGCCGCGCGCCATAAGGTAGCCCGTGAGGTCGTTCGAGCTGCTCGAATGCACCGTGCGGCGCGTGGAGTACACGGTCTCCAGCAGCGGCGCGGCCTCGAACAGGCGCGTGTAGGCATCGGCGAGGGCATCCTCGTCCCACGCCGTGCGCTCGAGCCCCAGCGCGCCCTGCACGTCGCCGATCGCCGCGGAAAGGACGGAGATGTAGGGCAGCAGCTCGAGGAAGACCTCCATGCACGCATCCCAGCTCCAGAGCTTCGCGCGGAAGTTCACGTCGTAGCTCACGCGCACGCCGCGCTCGACCGCCCCGCGCACCACCTCGGGCGCGATGACGCGCCAGGTGGAAGAGACCGCCGGCGTCACGCCGGAGATGTGCAGCAGGTCGACGTCGCGGAAGAGCTCGTCCAGATCCCACGGGCAGGCGTCCACCGCGGCGAACGATGAGCCCGCGCGGTCATAGGTGGCCTGCGAGCCGCGGGCGCCCACGCCCTCCTCCAGGTAGTACGTCCCCAGGCGGGCGCCGCCGCGCAGCACGCGCGAGCAGTCGACCCCGAAGCGGGAGAGGTGCCGCACCGCGCCGTCGCCCAGCGCGTTCTCGGGCACCACGCTCGCAAAGGCGGCCTGATGCCCGAACTGCGCGAGCGATACCGCGACGTTCGCCTCCGCGCCGCCGTAATTCGCCGCGAGCACCGAGGCGTCCGCCAGCCGCACGCCGCCGCCCACGGAAAGCCGCAGCATGATCTCGCCGAGTGTCAGAACCCTTGCCATGAACCCGCCCCTTCTCCCCATGTAAAATTACCCCAGGGGTTTTTGACATACAACCGGGTGGCCCGGGCCGAGCCCAAGCCACCCGAATCGCGCAAAGCGCTCGCTACTCGAAGAAGCCGAAGTAGTCGTGTGCGTTGTTGTAGCAGATGTCCTCGACGATCTTGCCCAGGTACGCCTCGTCCTCGGGCACGCGGCCCTGCTCGACCCACTCGCCGATGGTGTGGCAGAGCACGCGGCGGAAGTACTCGTGGCGCGGGTAGCTCAAGAACGAACGGGAGTCCGTGAGCATGCCGGTGAAGTTGGCGATGAGGCTCTGCTCCGCCATCATGGTGAGCTGCTTCTTCATGCCGTCGAACTGGTCGTTCACCCACCAGGCGCATCCGAGCTGTAGCTTCTGCTTGCAGCCGCCCTGGAACGACTGCATGAGCGTCGAGAGGCCGAGCCAGTCGTTCTCGTTGAGCGAGTAGAGGATGGTGCGCGGCAGCGCGTCCTCGCGCTCGGCGGCGTCGAGGTAGCGCGCCATCTCGCTGGCGAGGCCGGGCTGGTCGCCGGCGGAATCGAAGCCCTTGTCGCGGCCGAGCGCCTCGAAGCCGCGGGTGTTGGCGTTGCGCAGGGCGTTCACGTGGAACTGGAACACCCAGTTGTGCTCGGCATAGAGGCGCATGAGCTCGAGGCAGAGCGCCGTCTGGTACTTGCACACGGCCACCTCGGGAAGCTCCTCGCCGGCGAGGCGGCGCGCCACGATGTCCTCGAGCTCCTCGGGCGTGGCGGGCACGAAGCGCACCACGTCGGTGCCGTGGTCGGCCAGGCGCCCGCCCACGCTGTGGAAGTAGTCCACGCGCTGCGCCGCGGCCTCGACGAGCCCGGCGAAGCTGTGCGCGTCAACGCCGGCGGCCTCGCCGATGCGGTCGCAGTACGCGGCGAAGTCGGGGCGGTCGATGCCCATGAGGCCGTCGGGACGGTAGGTGGGCAGCACCTTGAAGCCCAGGTCCTCGACCTCGGCGAGCTGCTTGTGGTAGGCCAGATCGTCCGCCGGGTCGTCGGTGGTGCAGAGCGCCTTCACGCCGGCGTTCTTGATGATCTGGCGCGGGCGGAAGTCATCGGAGGCGATGCGCTCGTTCGCGCGCTCCCAGATGCTCTGGGCGTTCTTCTCGCAGATGACGTCCTCGATGCCGAAGAAGCGGCGCAGCTCCAGGTGGCTCCACTCGAAGATGGGGTTGCCCGGCGCCTGCTCGACGGTCTTCACGAACGCAAGGAACTTCTCGTAATCGTCGCCGTCACCCGAGATGAGCTCCTCGGGCACGCCCGCCGCGCGCATGAGGCGCCACTTGTAGTGGTCACCGGCGCCGTCCTTGCAGATCCAGATCTCGGCGAGGTTGCCGAAGCTCTCGTTCTCCCAGATCTCCTTCGGGGAGAGGTGGCAGTGGTAGTCGATGATGGGCATGTGCTCCGCGTGGTCGTGATAGAGCTTCTTCGCCCAATCGGTCGTGAGCAGGAAATCGTCGTTGAGTAGCATGACCGCCTCCTTGAGACGGGCCTGGGACGGGAACCAAGCCCATCGGTACCTCCGCGGCTCCCAGTGAAGCCGACGCATCAAGCACCCGCCTGCATGCGCTGATCTTGCCACTAATATATCAGAAATGGGAAACGTCGCTGCAGGCTGGATGGCGGAAATACGCGAGCGGTAGCCCCCGACGGCGCAACGGCTCGACGGGGCGTCGAAGCGGGCCGCTACCGGACAGGCACGCGGTCGCGGCTTGCCCTACGCGTCCACGACCATCGTCCCGGCGAGCAGGTCGTGGAGCGCGCGGCCGTCGCGCCTGAAGGCGAAGAGCGCCACGCTCGCAAGCGTGATGGCGAAGCTCACCGCGTATGCCCACGTGGGCAGGACTGAACCGGTCGCGATCTCCACGAGCCCGCGGATCACCGTGCTCGTGCCCACCGCGGCGCCCTCGATGAGCATCATGCCCAGCACCTGGCGCACGGCGAGCGCCACAGGCGAGGCCTCGCCGCCGCCCACCGCGACAATCCGCACGCGGAGCAGGCGCTTCCCGAGCGTCTGACCCGCGCACGCCATGGGCACGACCGCGTAATATACGAGTCCCGCGAGCAGCCCGGCGATGCCCGCATACAGGCCGTAGGGCGCGGCGAAGGTCGAGATGAGCTGGTCGGTGACCTCGCGCCCCTGCATCGAGGCGACGAAGGCGATGGGCAGCGACGTGGCGAGCGCGCCCACGTACCAATCGAACGCGAACGCCGCGCCGCGCCGCCAGAACGTCGCGGGTGCCAGCACCTTTGCGCTGCTACCAGACCGTTTGCCCATCTCGTCCTCGCCTTTCATCGCACGCCCCGCGCAGGCCGGCGCGCGAGGCGCCTCCCGCGGGGCAGATCGTCCGTATGCCCTACCGAATGAACCCGAACGGGTGCTCCGGCAGGATGTAGTCGAGCAGGAACTGCTCCTCCTCGGGGATGCGGCCCACGCGGTTGCGCACGCCGTCGTTGGGGATGTCGCGCGTGGCGATCTGGATCTCGCCGCGGTAGTGCGCCATGTTGTCGTTCACCACGAGCACGTCGCCCTTCGTGAACACGGGCGCGTCGAACGCGCGCGGGGCGATCTGGCGCTCACGGAAGGACGAGCGCGACCACGAGGAGCGGATCATGTACGGCGACGGGTCGTGCCGCGCGGCGTGGTCGAAGTCGAACACGATCTCGCGCTCGGCCTCGGAGATGCCCTCATCGAGGTCGATGCGGCAGCGCACGCGCGTGAGGTCCACCGCGGCCATGGCGGCGAGCTCGTCCTCGGAGGCGAAGCAGTTGCCGATGATCACGTCGTCCACCAGCCCGCTCGCGATCACGTGGCGCACCTGCAGGTCGATGGGGCGGTGACGGTCGTCCTCGCAGGTGGGCAGGCCCGCGAACACCGGCCAGGGGCCGAAGGTGTCGGGCTGCTGGCTCGAGACGAACGCCGCGAGCGGCATGCTCAGATCCTTGTAGATCTTCGAGTAGCGCTCGGAGTACTCCTCGCAGAGCCCCGTGTAGGGCTCGGGGTAGAAGTTGTGGCACGCGACCATGTTCTTCGCGTTCGCGCCGCGCTCGATGAGGTTCGCGAGCGGGTGGTTATGGCTCGCGTTGAACTCGATGCCGATGCCGTAGGGGTTGCGCGTGAGCACGATGTTGCCCCGGTCGCCGAAGTGGCTGTCGAGGCGGATGATGTCCACGCCCATCTTCGCGAACGGCGCGATGTCGAACGGCGTGGCGCCCAGGCGCTCGAACACGGTCTCGTTCGTATCGACCGCGACCATGAAGCCCAGGTCGTGCGCATAGGAGATGAACGAGCCGAACTCCTCGACGGTCTCCTCCGCGCCCTTGTCCACCGAAAGCAGGCAGGTGAAGATGCGGGTGAAGCCGTGCGCCGCCGCGCGCTCCAGATACGCGCGGTCGGCCTCGGGGGTCGAGTGCTCGGGATAGACGGAGATACCTAGGCGACGCATGGGAACGCCCCTTTCAGAAATCGAAACCGTAGGGTTGTAGCAGGCCGGCGATGGCGCGGCAGCAGACGCGCTCGCCGCGTGCCGGCGCCAGCCGCGTGCCGGAGCCGGCAGGATGCCCAGGGGCGCCGGTGCCGGAAAGGAGACGGGCGGCACCGGCGGGCGCGGGACGGGGAGAGACTCCGCCCCGCGCCCTTCCCCTCAGTGCATTAGAGCGCGTCGAGGTCGAGTGAATCGAGGTCGAGGTCGTCGAGCTCGCTCGCGGCGTCCGCCTCCTGGGCGGCAGCCTCCTCGGCAAGGTACTGCTTGTCGAGCGTCTTGATGAACGGCAGGTACACGAACACGCCGATGATGATGAGCACCACCTGGAGCACCGCGCCCTGCCAGCCGGCGAGCAGGAAGCCGGAGAGGATGGCCGGCGTGGACCAGGTGAGGATCGGGCCGGTCGCGACGGGCACGAGGCCGGCGGCCATGACGGCCCAGGAGCCGAAGATGTTGATCATCGGGCACAGCAAAAACGGGATGAGCATGATGGGGTTGAGCACCATGGGCAGGCCGAACATGATGGGCTCGTTGATGTTGAAGATGCCGGGCGCGATGGAGAGGCGGCCGAGCATGGTGATGCGCTTGGACTTGCAGAAGAGCAGCATCGCGATCACGAGCGACAGCGTGGAGCCGGCGCCGCCGTACTTGGCGAAGCACGCCTGGAACTGGTGGTTGATGATGTTCGTCGCGGGCAGGCCGGCGGCGAGGGCGGCCGTGTTCTGCTCGGAGAGCGACAGCAGGATGGGCGCGTACACGGAGTCCGTGATGTTCGTGCCGTGGATGCCGAAGAACCAGAGGACGTGCGCGAAGAGGTACACGAAGGCCTGCGCGAACACGGTGCCGCCGAGGTTCTGCAGCGGGATCTGCAGGAAGCTGTAGATGAACGAGAAGGCGTCGCCCCAGGGCGTGAGCGCGAACACGAGGCGCAGCACGAGGGCCACGAAGATGGTCACGGTGCCGGGGATGAGCGCGGCGAAGGAGCGGGAGACCGAAGGCGGCGTGCCCTCGGGCATCTTGATGGTGGGGCCGTTCTTCACCATGAGGCCGTAGATCTTCACCGAGAGGAAGCCCATGACGATGGCGACGAACACGCCCTTGGAGCCCACCCAGCCGGTGGGGATGCTCGCCACGTTGAAGACCTCGATCGAGCCCTCGGGCGTGAACTCGGTGATCTGCGGCATGAGCATGATCCAGGCCACGAAGGAGATGAGGCCGGCGGCGATGCGGTCGGAGATCTTCTCGTGCTCGGCGAAGTTGTAGCCCACGAGGAACGCCACGAACATCGCGAGGAGCGACAGCGTGCACGCGGAGGGCACGTTGATGAGGTCGGACAGCGAGATCGACCCGAGCATCGTGGTCGTGAGGAAGTTCGTCCAGGCCTCGACCGGGAAGCTCTTGACGAGCGTGAACAGCGAGCCCGCGATGACGAGCGGCATGATGGTCGCGAACGTGTCGCGCAGCGTGAGCAGGTACTTGTTCTTGCCCACCACCGTCGCGAGCGGCATGAGCTTATCCTCGATGACGTCGAGGACCTTGGATGAGGAGCTCATATAGTATCCTTTCGTATAGTGCAAGGCGGTATGCGGAACCGATGTTGGCGCAACGACCTATGCCGCCTTGTGCTTCTTCAGCAGCAAGATCGCGTACTTGAGCACGCGCTCGCCGTTCAGGGTGCCGTAGTCGGCGGAGTCGATCACGCCCACGGGGGTCGTGGCGCCGTACTTCTCGTTCACCTCTTCGAAGTTGAAGCTCACCTGCGGACCGAGTAGGATCACATCCGGATGGTCGCTCTCGACCAGGTCGGAGATCTTGCCGGTGGGGAACGCCTCGACGTGGATGTCGAGCTTGTGGGCATCCGCCGCCTTCTGCATGTTCTGGGCGAGCATGCTCGTCGACATGCCGGCGCTGCAGAACAGGTAGATCTTGCGCGTCATCGTATCCTTCCTTTCTTCCTTTGCTTGCTGGATAAGCGGGTGCCTCGGCGCGCGTGTCCGCGCCGCGAGGCTATACCGCGCGCTCGCGCACGAGCGCGACGATCTGCTTCGCCAGGTCGATCGTGGTGATCGCGTTCATGAGATGGTCCTGGCCGTGCACCATGATGAGCGAGACGCCGTCGCTCTCGCCGCCGTTCAGGATCCGGCGGATCTCCTCGCTCTGGTGCTCGTGCGCCTCGACGATCGCCTTGTCCGCCTGGGCCATGAGCTCGTCGGCGCGGTCGAACGCGCCCGTGCGGGCGGCGGCGATGGCCTCGATCGCGCGGGCCTTGGCCTCGCCCGCCGGCACGATGAGCTTCATCACGATTTCCTCGTCCGTCATGCTTGTACCTCCCCTCGTGCATCCGATGCGGTCCCGACGCAGCCCATGACGTCCAGCAGGGTCTCGAAGCGCTGGTCGCCAAGCAGGCGCGATACGGCCGATGCGCTTCCCGCAAAGGAGAGCATGGCCTGGTAGAAATCATGGAGGTCCTCATCCGGGTCGTCCGATACGCACACGAGCAGCGCCACCCGGACGGGCTTGCCCGCCCAGTCGACCGGCTCGTCGAGGCAGGCCGCGCACACGAACGTGCGGCCCGTCACCGAGACGAGCGGGTGCGGCATGGCCACGAGGTTGCCGAACGAGGTGGGCGCGCTCTCCTCGCGCTGGCGCACGAGCTCCGCGACGTCGCCCGTGAGCGGCATGACGGAGGCGGCGCGCTCGCACAGGGCCGCGATGACCTCATCGCGCGTCGTGGCGGCGAGGTGCGGCATGAACAGGCGCGGGTCGAACCACTGCGACGCGCGGGCCGCGGCGCGCTCGGAGGCGTGGAAGAGCTCCTGGACGCCGGCGACGTCGCGGGCATCGAGGAAGTAGCCGACGGCGCGCACCGGCACGGGGACGGCCACGGGCAGGGGCACGGTGGTGAAGACGTAGTCGATCTGCGAGAAATCGGCGCCGGCGACCCGCGAGACGTCGCAGGTCTTGATGGTGCCGAGCTGCGGGCCGAACTCCTCGCGGCACCGCATGGCGAGCAGGCGCGCGCTGCCGCGGCCCGACGCGCACACGATCATGATGTTCTTGGGGCGCGACTGGCGGGCGCGGCGGCGTTCGAGCGCCAACGCGAACGCGAGGGCGAGGTAACCCGCCTCATCGTCGCTCACGGGGGAGCCATAGCGCTCGAACAGCACGCGCGCCGCTTCGAGGGCGCAGGCGAATGCGAAGGGATAGCGCGCCCGGATGTCGCCGAGGAGCGGGTTCTCGAGGCGCATGTGGTAGCGCAGGCGCACGGAGAGCGGCCCCAGGTGGCGCGCGAGGTTCATGTGCAGCTCGAGGTCGTCGCCGAGCCCCGTGCTGAAGGCGGTGTCGGCCGCGGCGATCATCTGGCCGGCGACCTCCCACGCCTCGTCCGAGACGGCCGCGCCCTCGGCGGACTCCGACGGGGAGTCGGGCAGCTGGACGCGCTTGCCGGCGAGGTGCACCGCGAGGTAGGCAACCTCGGGCTCCGGAACGGAGATCGTAAACGCGCGGGAGAGGTTCCCGGCGATCTCCTGGGCGACCTCCCACACCTGGTCGCGCTTGATGCGGTCGACGTCGATCACGTCCTCGGCGGCGTAGCGCCCGGAGCGGATGCGCGCCACCGCGATGGCGATGTGCACGAGGAGGTTCTGGTACGCGACGGAGTTCACGGTGAACCCGTGGCGCTCGACGGCCTCGTCGACGCAGGCGGCGATGCTCTCGAGGCGGAAGTTGTGCCGCACGACGCCGTCGCCCGACGCGCCGCGCTCGCTGCCCTCGGCGAGCTCATCCGCCTCGGCCAGCCGGTCGAGCGCATTGTTCGCCAGGCAGATGCGGCGCTTGACCTCGGTACCCTCGACGCGCACCCCATAGCGCGGGCGGCGCTCGAGCGTGAGGTCGAAGTGGGCGAGGTACTCCTCCACGCCCGTGAGGTCGTAGGCCACGGTGCGCCGCGAGCAGAAGAGGGTCTTGGCGAGCGCCTCGACCGTGACCCAGTCGTCGCGCGTGAGCAGGTCGTTCACCAGGAAGGAGATGCGGTCCTGACGCGTCTCGGGGATCTGCGGCCACAGCATCCCGCCGAAGCGGCGCCGCCACGCGACGAACGCGTCCTCGTCGTCCACGAGGAGCTTGAAGCCGTCGCGCTCCACGGCGATGCGCGCGCAGGGGCTGAGCGAGCGGTTCGCCACCTCGATGCTCGCGCGCACGTGGGCGGGGTCGCTCCCGAGCATGACCGCGAGCTCGCCCGCCGTCGCGCCGGGATGCGCATCGATGCAGTCCACCAAACGGCACTGCGCGTCGTCGAGCAATTCGGTCATCATGGAACCCCCCCTCATGACCCCATGGTACGGGAAGGAGCCCGCGCGATTCGTGCAAGTCTTCGCCCCCTCCCCCGCCCCGCGCGTTGCACGAATCCCCGCGCCCAGTGATAATTTGGTGTCAGTCACCTTTTTATCACCCACAGGTAGAAAAAATCCCCAGCCCCAAAAGGGCCAGGGATTGAAAACCAGTTCTCGCCTACGAGGAGTCGAGCACGTCACCGCTCTGTGCGGGGCGGCGGGTATTCCCCGATGCGAGTTCCGCAGCGAGCGAAGCGAGCGAGGACTGTCTGAAGCAGCGGGGAATACCCGCCGCCCCGCCCCAAGGCCCCTACTTGCTCGACTTCTCGATAGCCTCCCACATGCCGTTGATGTAGGCGATGCCGAGGGCGCGGTCGTAGAGGCCGTAGCCCGGGCGCCCGGTCTCGCCCCAGATCATGCGGCCATGGTCGGGGCGCATGAAGCCCTCGAAGCCGTTGTCGTGCAGGGCGCGCATCATCTTGTACATGTCGAGCGAGCCGCAGCAGCTGGGGTGCGGGGCCTCGTAGAAGTCCTTGTTGCCCGGCTCCTCGGGGTTGATGTACTTGATGTTGCGCATGTGCACGAAGTGGATGCGGCCGCGGCGCGTGAACTCGGCGAGGATGCTGTAGATGTCGTTGCCCGGCTCCTCGGCGATGGAGCCACAGCAGAGCGTGATGCCGTTGTAGGGCGTGTCCACGGCGTTGCAGAGCCAGTCGAGGTCCTCGCGGTTCTTGATGATGCGCGGCAGGCCGAACATGCTGTACGGCGGGTCGTCCGGGTGGATGGCCATCTTGACGTCGTACTCCTCGCACACGGGCATGATGGCCTTGAGGAAGTAGACGAGGTTCTCGCGCAGCTTCTCCTCGTCCACGTCCTTGTAGGCGTCGAGCAGGCTCTTCACCTGCGCCAGGCGCTCGGGCTCCCAGCCGGGGAGCGTGAAGTCGCCGGAGCCCTCGGCCACGGTGTCGATGATCTCCTGCGGGTCGTCCGGGATGTTCGCCTTCACGAACGCGAGCGTGGAGGAGCCGTCGGGCAGCTTGTAGTCGAGGTCGCTCTTCACCCAGTCGAAGACCGGCATGAAGTTGTAGCAGATGACCTTCACGCCCTCCTGGCCGAGGTTCTTGATGGTCTCCTTGTACGCCTCGATGTGCTCATCGCGCTTGGCGGTGCCGATCTTGATGTCATCCGAAACGTTCACGCTCTCGATGACCTTGAGGGTGAGGCCGTTCGCCTCGACCATCTCGCGCAGGGCGTGGATGCGCTCGCGCGGCCACACCTCGCCCACGGGGATGTCGAACAGCGTGCCCACGATGCCCGAGCAGCCGGGGATCTGGCGGATCTGCTCGAGGGTGATCTTCTCCTCGTTCGGTCCATACCAGCGGAATGTCAGCTCCATGATCTTCCTCTCATTTAGGGACGGGTTCA
The DNA here is from genome assembly GCA_000333815.1 of [Collinsella] massiliensis. Taxonomy (GTDB): domain Bacteria; phylum Actinomycetota; class Coriobacteriia; order Coriobacteriales; family Coriobacteriaceae; genus Enorma. The sequence goes on along the minus strand of CAPI01000048.1, from coordinate 11,847 downwards.
AAACGTTACTTTTTGCTACATTCGGGGACAGGCTTAGCCCGCGCCAGCCCCGTGCGGCTACGCGGCGAGATGGGCGTGCAGCGTCGCGCGGACGGCGCCGGGCGCGGCGTTGAGCTCGGCGAACATGCCCTCGATGCGATCGCCCAGGCCGGCCTCGTACAGGTCGCAGTCGAAGATCTCCGAATTGGAGAGGATCGGCTGCATGGTGGCGTGGATGGCCGCGGCGTCCGTCACGCCCAGCTCGATGCCGCCGTCGGCGAGGCGCTTCTGCAGCCCCGCGAGCAGCGGGTCGGGGCTCGGCGTGAAGGCGGCGCCCGTGTCGTCCACGGCCTCGAGGTAGCGCAGCCAGCCGGCGATCACGAGCGGGATGCCCACGAGCGAGCTCGTGCTCTTGCCCGCCGCGAGGTAGGCGTTGATGGTGTGGCCGTAGCGGATGGGCAGCTTCTGCGAGGTGTCCTGCGCGATGCGCTGCGGGGCATCAGGCAGGCTCGGGTTCGGCAGGCGATGCTCCACGAGCACGTCGATGAACTCCTTGGGGTCGATGACGCCGGGGTTCACGACCACGGGCATGCCCTCGTCGTAGCCGAGGCGCTTCACGAGCGCCACGAGGTCCTCGTCGCGCATCTCGTCGGCGATCTTCGTGTAGCCCAGCAGGCAGCCGTAGACGGCAAGACCGGTGTGCAGCGGGTTCAGGCAGGTGGTGACCTTCATGGTGTCGGCCTTGTCCACCGTCTCGCGATCCGTGAGGATCACGCCGCCGAGCTCGAGCGCGGGGCGGCCGTTGGGGAAGCTGTCCTCGACCACGAGGTAGTGCACCTGCTCGGTGTTCGCGAAGCCGGCGAAGTTCACCGGGCCGTTCGGGATGAGCGGCAGGTCGCTCCAGCCCTCGGCGGCCAGGCGCTGCGCCACGGCCTCGGCGGGGTTGGGGGTGATGCGGTCGATCATGGACCACGGGAAGCTCACGCGCGACTCGTCCGAGACGTACTCGATGAAGCCCTGACTCACGTGCCCGGCCTCGTACCAGCCGTTCGCGATGGTGAGCACGGCGTCGCGGAAGCGGCGGCCGTTCTGCGAGAAGTTGTCCGTCGAGACGAGGGCGATGGGCGCGGCACCCGCCTCGTAGCGGGCGAGCAGCAGCGCGGCCACGATGCCCATCGTGCTCGCCGCGGCCTCGGGGCCGTTCGCGATCTCGGCGGCGACGTAGCCGAAGAACTCGCCCGAGGGATCCTTGAGCGCGTAGCCCTTCTCGGTGATGGTGAACGACGCGAACTGCAGCTCGTCGCTCTCGAAATACTTCTGAACCTGGGCGTAGTCGTCCGGGCGCTTGGGGTTGCAGAAGAGCGAGGCCGCGGTGCTCGCGAGCACGCGCTCCTCGAGCGCACCGTCCTCGTGCATGATGACCTGCAGGATGTTCTCATCGTACGGGGCGTAGACCTCGTCGACGGTGAAGGGGCTGAAGGTCTCGACCACCACGACGCCGCGGTCGAGCCCGCCGGCGTCCATGACATCCTGGGCGATCTCGGCGTGGAAGGCGCGGTAGAGGTTGCCGCCGCCGAAGTGGATCCAAGCCGGCTGGCGCGCGCCGGCGGCACGCGTCGCGTCGACGTCGAACGAGGGGAGCTTCACCCCCATCTTCGTAAGCTCGTCGCGGGACAGTTGCCAATGCTTCAGCGAGACCATGCGAACAACTCCCATCATCCAGATCCCGGAACGACCACAGCGCGGTGAGGCAATGCGGATGCCTCCCGGCCGTCGCATCGCGTCGATACGCAGGGTACAGGTTCCTCTGTATCGAACCGATTTCTAATATATCAGATTGAGGGGAGCCCTATGCTGCAGTAACGTTTTTCCTGATAATGCTTCTGCGAACGGTCGATTTTCCGCGCTGAGTTGTACATTCAGCGTATCTGATATATCAGTCTGAGGTCCAGCGCGAGGTTCGGGCGCTCCGCGTAACGGCTCTATGGGAGCGGCCGTCGCGCCCGAACGAGCAGCCTGCGGCCGCTCCAAGACCCCTTCGCGACGCGCCGTGCTCGCGCGCATCCCCCGCCTCAGCTGGCACGGCGCGCGTCGAACTGATATAACAGAGGGTACGCGGGGAGGGGCTACCATACTCATGGCGCCGCACCCTCCGCGCCGCATCTATACAGCACGACCGCCGCCCGCACACGGCCCCAGAAAGGTGCCATCATGGCCGAAACCACCACCGAACAAGCCGGCTACCCGTCGCTCTCCTACGTCGCATACTATACGCTGCGCCGCGACATCATCTACTGCGACCTCACCCCCGGCCAGAAGCTCTCCGTCCGCGACCTCGAGGAGCAGTTCGGCCTCGGCCGCACGCCGGTGCGCGAGGCGCTCGTGCGCCTTTCCGAGCTCGGCCTCGTCTACACCATCCCGCAGAGCGGCACCTACGTTTCGCGCATCGACCTGCAGCGCGCCGAGGATGCCCGCTTCATGCGCGAGCACCTCGAGAGCAGCGTGATCATGGAATGCTGCGCGCGCCTCACCGACGAGGGCCGCGACTCGCTCGAGCACGTCATCGACCTGCAGGAACAGGCCGTGGCAAGCGGCGACGCGCGCGCGTTCTTCGAGCACGACAACGATTTCCACGAGCTCATCTTCAAGATCGCCGGCCGTCACACCGTATGGTCCACGCTGGAGGCGCACAACACGCATCTCCAGCGCTTCCGTTGGCTTCGCACGCAGGTCAAAGGCCTCGAGTGGGACACCATCATGAACCAGCACCACCAGATGCTCAAGGCCATCACGAGCCACGACCCCGAGGAAGCGAACTTCCTCTCCATCGCGCACGCGCACCTCATGTTCTCCGAGTACCTCGCCGTGACCGACGCCTTCCCCGACTACTTCGACCGCCTGTAACGCCGGGGGGGGCGCGGGCATGTGGCTTTCCCGCCTGCCCGCGCAGACGCGTGGCACGCGGCTTTCCCGCCTGCCCGCGAGAACGCGTGGCGCGCGACTTTTCCGCCTGTCCGCGCGAACACGCGGCGCGCGACTTTCCCGCCCGCCCGCGCGAAAAGCGTCGCATAAGTCGGGGATGAACCGCTTATACGCGATCCACCCCCGAGATATGCGACGCTTTCGGAATGCGAGCGAACGCCTAGCTATGTCTATTATCTATCTACGCGGCCGCCGCCTGCAGCGCCACGTACGCGGCGCCGTAGATGCCCGCGTCGTTGTTGAGCGACGCGATCTCGATGGGCTTGTCCGCCGTGACCGGGATGGCGTAGCGGCGGTAGCTCGCTTCGAGGCGCTCGAGGAAGAGGTCGGAGGAGTTCGAGGTGCCGCCGCCGAGCACGAACGCCTCGGGATCCACCACATTCGCGATCATCGAGAGCGCGCGGCCCAGGTAATCGCACATGATGTCGATGGCAGCCCACGCCGCCTCGTCGCCGTCCTTCGCCGCGGCGAACACGGAGCGCGAGTCGGACGGACCGTCGAGCGCGACGGGCTCGCGGTCGCGCTTCTCGCATTCCTCGAGGTAGCTCGTCACGATGCCCGTCGCGGAGGCGTACTGCTCGAGGTGACCCTTGCCGCCGCACCCGCAGACGCGCTCCTCGTCCGGGTTCATGCACAGGTGGCCGATCTCGCCGCCCGCGCCCGCCACGCCCGAGACCACATGGCCGTCGACGACGATGCCGCCGCCCACGCCCGTCCCGATGGTCACGAAGACGCAGCTCTTACGGCCGCGCGCCGCACCGGCCCACAGCTCGCCCATCGCGGCGGCGTTCGCATCGTTCTCGAACTTCACCGTAGCGTTGGGGCAGTGCCGCTGGAGCGCCGCCTCGAGGCCGGGCGCGTTGATCTGGATGTTCGCCTGCATGCGGATGACGCCGTCCGCCGGCACGGGGCACGGGATGGCGAGGCCGATGCCGTGCACCGCGTCGACCTCGGCGCTCGAGGCAGCGAGCACCTTCGAGATGCCGTCCGTCACCGCGGCGTAGCCGTCGGAATCGATGAGCGGAGGGGTGGGCACGCTGCCCCGCCCGATGAGCTCGCCGTCTTCGGTGAAAAGCCCCATCTTGACCGAGGTCCCGCCCACATCGAGGCCGATGAAGAGCTTGTCGTTCGCTGCCATATGCCCGTCCTTTCGTAATGCCCGCCGAGCGCCGGCGCGCCCGCGCGGTCGAATTCGCCACATCAGCTGCTATTGTGGCACGGCGCGGAACGGATGGCGCCGGAGATTCGGTAAGCGCGCCGGCGCGGCAGGGCGGAAAGCGGGACAATGATAAATGAACCAGAGGTATTCGAACCTTATTCCAAAAGATAGGATTCGCTCGGCTTCATCCCTCAAGACGTGCACACGCGCGCAGAAAGGAACGATACAGCTCATCTGAAGACTCGGCAGCGGCAAGATCATCGACAAACTTCGGGAAGCTGTCGCATAGCGTGATAAGTTCATCAACGATGCGACTATGACGAGAACCATCAACAGGCGCAATGACAAACATGACCTTGATGGGAACACGATGCTCTTGCCCCATGTCCACATCAAATGGGCGCTCGAACGTAACGAGCGACAACGAGAGCTCGTTATCAGGATCTGCATTCGCATGCGGCATGCAAAGTCCTGGGCAGATAACACCGAACTGTTGATAGCGCCGACTCAAGTCGAAGATTCCTTGCAGATATTCTTCGGTCATGGCTCCAGCTTGAAGCATGGGACCTGTTGCGAGACGCACAGCGCTCTCCCAATTTGGCGCCTGGATATGCGCACGGACGAAACGGCGCGGCACGCTATCCGCGAGACTCGGGAGCACATCTTCATGAGGGTGGCACTCGTTTTCTGGCTCAAGATTGCCATGCGTCATTCCCGCCTTATCAAAATACCGTTGCAGTCTTGAGCGCAGCTCTTCCGCATCCTGTATTTCCGAAGCCCCTTCGACAATCTCTAAAATGTCCGAAACAGGATCTGGACGCTCAAATCCACCATTTCGATCATGCAGGAACGCACCGATGCGACGTACATCAAGCCGTGTGAGCATGGGGCTCACGCGAATGATGGGGCGCGGTAATACGCGGTCTATGGCAACCGTCGTTAAAATGACATCAAAATCGGCACAGTCACATTCCCTCAGCTGGGAAGCCGAGATGCTCCTTACGATGCGCAACGCTGGAAAAGTACGCTTGAGGGCGCGTTCAAGAAATGCAACGGTTGCGATATTCGCGCCGCATACAAGCACAACGCGAAGAGAACGATCCATTTCGGGCGCCGTATTAAAACGCTCAAGCGCGGCCGCGAAATACAATACGATGTACGACAACTCCGCATCACTGATGTGAAGCCCCACCTGGTCACAGTATCGATCAATGACCGCCCGACAAATCTCGGCAGCATCGCGAAAACGCTCGGTTACTTCGAGCGGAGCAAGCTCGCCATATCCAATTCCAATCTCATTACGAGCAAGCATTGCATCGATATGGTTCTTAAGCGCTGCCATGAGCTCATGTTCAATGGTGAAATCGAATCCAAAATGAGCTGACATCGCTGTAATAAGCGCACCGTACACGCGCACTGCAAGTTCGCCTACAGGATAATCCCGCGACTGAGCACGGCCGGAGGCATCCAGAACCGCGGCGAGTACGTGCTGCTCGGATGTGCGAGCAGCATCGTCTAATGTTTCCCAAAGCCGTGAATCACCTTGTCGGAGCATTCGCTCAAGCAGCTCGCCCGCTGTTTGCATTGAGCGCGCCGGCAGACGGCAATCATCAGCACCAACAAAGCATCCCCGTGCGATACGCACCCGCATAATCGCGAGATAGTAGGAAACCATGATGAACGAATCGTCGGTAAGCTCCTCACCCTCCACCTCGGTCTGGCGATCGAGCGCGTCAATGGCATCGATGAAATCGTGTCGATCAAGCAAGCCGAAGAGCCCGGCCGCCTCTACCTCAGCTTCAGCAGTGGCAATGTGGCTCCACGAAAGCGGTGAAAGACCGACCTCCTCACGACAAAAATCAACCATAACAAGACGCCGCTGCATCTCATTTGCGCAAAGCCTAATACCCCGCTTTTGATGACGAGCGACGGTCAGCCCATGGTTCTTGAACCAACCCTCGACACCATCCATATCGCGCAGAATTGTGGACCTGCTTACATCGAAACGACTAGCAAGCTCGTCGAGGGTGCGCTCTTCTTCCCCAGTAAGAATGGCTGAAACAACGCTTCGCATACGCTCATCTGCGCTGAGAAATACGCCGGTAAGCGATCCTGCTTCATGAAGCACATCCCGCGCCCTTGGAAGGCTTTCGCGATCGATAAACACCCCGACCCCACGGCGACGAACGAGCAAGATATCGCGCCCGTGGCACCAAGTTTCCAGAGACTCGAGATCATAGCGTACCGTCCGCTCGCTCACATCAACGGATTGCGCAAGCGCCCGAAGCGTCATAGGCGAGCCGGCAGCCTCAACCAGCAATCGAAATTCCTGAAGGCAACGCCTGCTGATTGACACCAGCTCACCCATCTCATTAAGCCGTTCCAAAGCTATCAAGCGCCGCCCGAAGGCTCGCGATGAATTCTGCCATCCGTCCTTCAAGCGCAGCGGAGATGATTGCGCTGCCGACAATGACGCCATCCGCGCCAAGCGTGACAAGCTCCCGCGCATCAGATGCAGAGGATACACCAAAACCGGCACAAAGATTCGACTTGAATCCAGCGCGCTTAAGTGCGGAGATATTATCCCCAACGTGAGGATCGACCTCAGAGCGCGCGCCCGTTGCGCCATCAACGGCCTGCATAAACAGATAGCCGTCATCATAAGGGCGCAGAGATTCGATATCTACAGCGTCAAGATTGTATGGGACGAACTTGAGCGAGAGCACATCGTAAGCAGCAAGCTTCTCATCAAGTTCGTCGCGATTGGCATCGGGGTAATCCGGAGAGAGAACGGCATTCGCCCCGCTCTCTGCTACGCGAGCGGCAAATGCATCAACACCCATACCGCTAATGATGTCTCCATAGCACATAACCTGTAAGTTTGCCGCAGGATATGCCGACCTGATGCGGGCGATATCGTCCCATGCGTCTTCGGGCGCATGCTGTGCAAGCGCGCGCTCCATGGATGCCCGCACCGTTGCGCCATCGAGACACGGGTCTGCGTATGGGATACCCATCTCAAGCACGTCTGCACCCGCGTCAAGATACATTCCAGCAGCATCAACAGCATCGCCAATCGCTGGGTCACAAAGCGGATAATATGCGACAAGCACCTTATCCCCGCTCAGTTTCTTATTGGCAAGCGAAACTCGCATGCAATTCATTTCAATCACACCCCTAGAAACGCTCGAGCTGTTGTTTAACTACATTTGCAATGGCTTCACCGTCGTACGCGACAAGCATCTCCCGACGACACGAACCGCTGCCAATCACTTCCATGAGCTTCGAGAGCACTGCGAGATGACGCTCGGGATCATCGACCGCCATGAAGAAGACCGCTTCAACCTCCACTTCCCGCTCCGCGTCATCCATACGACGAAAACGCACAGGTCGCTCGAATCGGCCAACAGATATAGCACCGTGCAAGACGCCAATCGGATCACCGTGAGGCAGCGCGACCGCCCATGCGCCCAGGTCAAGACCGGTTGGGAAGGCACGCTCGCGCGTAACAGCAGCTTCAATGTATTCAGGGGTAGCGCAGCCGTGCTCCACGAACGCCGCACCTAGCGTGCGCAGTGCCTCCTCCCAAGTTGCTGGCGCATCCGCGTCATCCGCGAAATACGACCCGAGCACCTCCAAGTCGAGGTCTATTTGCTGTGTTTCCATAGCCAAATCCTTCATATCTAATGCGCTGCAATGGCATGTCTATTTGAGGAGGTCGTAAATCTGCTCAAGAACGCGATCGGCTCCAACGCCTGTCAGAATTGCCGTCGCGCGCACCGTCGGACAGTCGAGCGAGGGAAGCGCAGACGCTGAACACACAAGGTCGGGATGCTGCGTAGCGGCCACTTCCTTGACCTCGACAAGCTTGCAGGTCTCCACACTAGCCTCAATGCCCTTTCCGGCAAGGTAGTCCTTAATTTTGAGACCGATATTGCGGGAGGTAATACCACCGGTGCCGCACGCCACAACGATTTTCTTGGTAATCATGTCAATCCCTACTTTCTAGATGTCACTAATGGTTTGATGGGGCGGTCGCGAGCGGTAGATGGGAGATGCCGCGCGCGCGACCGCCCAGAAATGGAATGCATGCCGTCAGATTGATTCCGCTTGGTCGGCTACATGAAGAACGCGGTTATTTGACCGATGAGCGCGCTCAACCACGAAGAAGCGAAGCCAAGTGACGTGGTAATCGATTCGAATGGCGTACCCTCAAGCACTGCCACCTGCGTATACCAGTCCGCAGTAAGCGAGCACATGTAAAGCGAAATGATCATGATGATGATTCCGCAAATAAAACCGCGGAAGATATTCTTCTTCACATACGGCATGCAGCAGCTCACAAGAAACGGCGCTGCAACAGCAAGGTCGGCAAGCGGCATGACGCGGTTACCAGGAAGGATGAATGCAAGGAGCACAACAAATGGGGTCACGATGATGCCCGTGGCCATGACATCGGGCTCACCCACCAGAATTGCAGCGTCAAGGCCGATGTTCAGATCGCGATTGAAACGCTTACCAAAGTGTTCACGCATGCCGTCTGCCACGGGAGTGATGCCCTCGATCAGCGTGTTTGCAATGCGGGGGAAGATAATCATGAATGAAGCGGTACTGATAGCAAGCATGAGCGTGCCGTCAAACCCTTGGCCGCCAACGATGCCGAAAACGACACCGAGAACAAAACCGATAACCCAAGGCTGCACCGCCTTACCGAATTTGTTCTCAATTGCCTCGGGCGACCAGTCAATCTTCGCCAAGAAGGGGATTTTTTCGACTACCCAGTTCACTGCCATGCCCACAGGAGCGAACACGACTGCGTTACCATGCGGAATCGAAACACCATCAAGGCCATACGCCTCTTGAATCTTAGGCGCCGTGATGTCGGCGAGCTTGAGCACCACGATTTCGGTTATCACAAATGCGACAATGGCAAGAGGGATGTTCCCAGTAATCGCCCAAACGTAGGCACCGCTCAGCGAGAACACGCTGTAGTTGAAGATGTCGACATCAAGCGTATCGGTGAACTTTAGGGTGATGAGCACAACATTTACCAAAAAGCCAATGGGCAGCAGCAGGGCGTAGAATGGTAACGAAAAGAGAATCTGATATGCAGAAGGATTGCCAAGGTCTATAACGTCTAGATTGAACCCCAGCGACTCAACTACGGTGGAGAGTACGGGCGACATCGCACTTGCAAACATACCAGTCATGGTCGACATAGCCACGATCGCAGCCGAAACCTGGACGGCAGCACGAAGCGATCCGAACACGCCCAAGCGAGCGAGAACAAGCGCGACGATGAAAATGCCGATCATGGTAATAACCGCAGACGAGAGGCCTGCAAACCAGTCAAGGGCACCGGCAAGAACTTCCATCTTTCCTCCTTCGAACAAATTCCATAGCGTATAGCCCCATATCTAGAGCCTATGGTTCGAAGGAAGATCGGTACAGATGCAATGGATTCACTTGACTTGTGGCAAAAGCGTGCAAAGAAGCAAGACCAGGGGAGGCCCGACCATTCTGCAAGCCTTAAATGGATATTTCTTCATTTTTACATTGTGCAGATAGCTGGAACGCTATGCGTCAAAATGCCTAATTCCGACTCGACGTTCCGAACAACCGACCCCTACGCGACCCGCTTGCGCTTGGCGAGCGATGCGCAAATGCCCACGAGTGCGCCGAGCAGCGCCGGGGTGACCCAGGCCATGCCCCAATCGGCGAGCGGGAGCGCGTCGAACCAGATATGCACGCCGGGAAAGAAGGCATCGCGCACGGAGCAGATGACGCTCACCACGGCCACAAGGCCGACCACCCAGCGCCACACGAGCGGCACGCGGTCGCACGCGCGGTGCAGCATGCCCATGATCACCAGGCAGATCGCCACAGGATAGAGCGCGTTCAGCAGCGGCACCGAGAACGCGAGGATGGCATCGAGCCCGAAATTCGAGATACAGCACGACACCACGGCGAAGCCGAGCGCCCACGCGCGGTACGGCACGCGCGGCAGCTCCTCGGCGAAATACGTACCGCAGCAGCTGATGAGCCCCGTGCACACGTTGAGGCACGCGAGCAGGAAGATCGCTGCGACCACCACCGTGCCGACGCCGCCGAAGTGGAGCGTCGCCGAGGCCGTGATGACCACCGCGCCGTTCGTCGCGCCGGCGAGCGGCACGGCGAGCTCCGCGCCCACGAGGCAAAGGCCTCCGTACACCGCGATGAGCAGCGCGCCCGCGATGGCGCCCGCCACGCATACCGCGCGCATGACGCGGCCGGGCTCGGTCACGCCGAGCGCGTTGATGTTCGTGGCGATGACGAGGCCGAACGTGAGCGATGCGAGCAAGTCCATCGTCTGGTAGCCCGTGAGGAAGCCCTGCACGGCTGCGGCGGAATCGTACGGGGCGCTCGGCGCGGGAGCGGGCGCGACCTCGCCGCCGAGGTACGCGGCGATCGATGCGCCCACCACCGCCACGATGAGCGCAATGAGCGCGGGGCCGGTGATCTTGCCCAGCAGCCGCGTGAGCTTGCCGGGATGCATGGCGAGCAGGTACGCCACCGCGAAGAACGCGACCGAGAACGCGAGGCGCGCAGCCTCGACGGGCACGCCTGTCGGCAGCAGCGGCTCGAGCATCTCGAACGCCGTGGACGAGGTGCGCGGGATCGCGAGGCACGGCCCGATGGCGAGGTACACGGCCGCCACGAAGATGCGCGAGAAGAGCGGGTGCACGCGGTCGGCGAGCTCGCGGACGGTGCCCGCAAGCGCCACGGCAACGATGCCGAGCACCGGCAGACCCACGCCCGTGAGCAAAAAGCCCGCGAGCGCCAGGAGCACCTCCGACCCCGCCTGCACGCCGAGCAAGGGCGGCAGGATGAGGTTGCCCGCGCCGAAGAACATCGAGAACAGGGTCACGCCCACGTACAGCGCCTGCCGCGGGGTCAATACCTGCCCAGCTGCATGCGATGCGCCCGTCTGGCCGGCCATCCGCGCCCCTCCACATCCGCCATGGCGCCCCGCGTCACGGGTGCGCCGGCTCATACATTCAAACGGTGTCCCATTCTACCGTGTCTTAGGGTGAAACGCAGCAGCGCTGCACGCCGAGGCACGTGGCGGGGCGCGCCAGGTAGCCGGACACGCCCACGCCCGTTGAAGTATGCGGAACTACTGACTTGTTCGGGTAAAAACGGCGCTGTACAACCCTCCCCGAACCCAAAGTGCGCGAAACGAACGGTTTATGGGCACCCCCGGAAGTAGCAAGGGGTTGAACGCTGAAGAAAGCGCAGGTAGGGAGGTTGCCGCATTCCCGGCTACTTGGGCACCCCCTCATAAAACGCTCGTTTCGCTCACTTTGGGAACCAAACCCCTCCGCAACAGCGATAGCAAGCCGGAAACGTTGCCGCGATCCCCGACATCCCCGCGTTTTCCCGGTGGAAGAGAAGGTCGGCACCACGGGGCGGCACGACGGCACCATGAGGCGGTGCGGCCGACGCCACGGGGCGATGCAGCAACGCTGCAGGGCGGCACGGCGACCGCCCCAGCAGCTCCCCTACCCCACCTTCACGATGGGCGCGAACCCCTTCATGAGCTTCTTCACCTGGCCGGTCTTGTCGAACTTGACCTCGATCATGTCGCCCGAGGCGCTGATGACCGTGCCGGTGCCGAAGGTCTTATGGCTCACGGTGTCGCCGGGCGCGAAGGTCTCGGCGGCGCGCGCCGCGTCCGGGCGCCGCTG
>CAPI01000049.1 GCA_000333815.1 [Collinsella] massiliensis | reverse complement strand
AGCCGCCCTTCGTGCACAAACCCGTCAACTTTGTCCGCGAGGCGACCGGCATGGGCGCACGGGCAGCCGCGGCGCACACGAAAACGCGGGCGGGCCCCGAAGGACCCACCCGCATGTAAAATTACCCCTGGGGTTATTTTACGTTACTGGTTCGCCTGCGCGAGCTCCGCCGCGTGCTTCGCGTTGAGCTCCTCGGTCATCTTCTCGACCGTGTTCTTGTCGAGGTTGTAGATGAACTTGAGGGAGATGAACTGCAGCACGGCGCTGAAGAAGTACATGGCAGCGGTGAGATAGCGCATGTTGAGCGCGATCTCATAGGGCTGGTTCGCCTGGAGCGCCTCGTTGTAGCCGAAGGCGACCATGAGCACGAGGCCGATCGAGGGGCCGATACCCTGGGCGATCTTACGGAAGAACGACTGCATGGCGTAGATGGTGTTGTCCTCGCGACGGCCGGTCGACCACTCCTGGTAGTCGATCGCGTCGGCCACGAGCGCGTTGCCCACGCACATGAAGACGCCCATGCCCAGGCCGTAGAGCAGGATGCACACGAAGAAGATGATCATGCCGGTCGCGTCCGGGGTGATGGGCAGCACGATCATGCCGAAGGTGGCGAGCACGCCGAGCAGCATGCACGCGGAGGAGGCTTCCTGCTTGCCGAAGCGGCCGACGATCTTCTTCAGGAACGGCATGAACAGGAACATCGGCATGGTCATGCACATGGTGGTGAGGCCGGAGAGGCGCATGTCGCCGAAGTAGGCCTGGAACATGACGGTCGTCGCGGTGGCGGCGCCGTACATGCCGAGGTACATGGCCACGGTGGGAAGCGTCGCGCCCACGGCGGGACGGTTCTTCATGAAGTCGACGATGGCGCGCAGGAAGTTGAAGCCGTCCTTCTTCGTCGACGGCGGAACCTGCACGCGCTCGATGGTGGTGTGGCACATGAACTGGATGGAGATGAGCGCGATGACGCCCATGATGAGCGCGGTCACGAAGAGCTTGCCGCCCATGATGTTGTTGTTCGCGTCATAGAGCAGCGAGGGCAGGATGGCCGCGACGCCCATCTGCGCCACGAGCGCGCCGAGCGAGCGCCAGGCGGAGAGCGACGCGCGCTCCGACGGGACGTTCGTGATGGCGGCGAGCATGGAGCCGTAGGGCACGTTCACGATCGTGTAGAACGCATCCCACATGATGTAGCCGAACAGGCACAGCATGATCTTGGCGATCTGAGGGGCCTGCGGGAAGGGCAGGAAGCACAGGGCGGCGGCGATGGCCAGGCCGAACGAGCCGTAGTAGATGAACGTCTTGTACTTGCCGCGCTTCCAGTGGTCGACCTTCGCGGCGTCGATGAGGCCGCCGAGCAGCGGGTCGTTGATGCCGTCCCACACCTTGAGCACCACGAGCACCGCGGCGAACACGAGCGAGTTGATGCCCATGTACTGGGTGTAGAACAGGGTGAAGTAGGTGCCGGCGAGCGCGAAGCTCATGTTGCATCCAAAGTCACCGGCAGCGTAGGACAGGCAATCGAAGATGCCTACCTTCTTGCGCTTCTCAGGAATAGAAGAGGTAGCCATGGGACCCCCTTTCCTGGGCGCGCGCAGCACGCGCAACCCAAATGTAAATGTGCCCCCCGATGCGTCTCACCGGGAGGGAAGCCCCGGCCGCGCGCGCCCGCTGTCCCCTATGCGGGCGCGCGCCATGCGGCCGGATGCCTTATAGAACGATGAACGCCATGGTGGCGGGCTCGACCACGAGGTCGCCGGCCGGCACGGAGACCGGATCCATGGCGGGCACCTCGTCGTTCTCGCCGAGCACGAGGTCGTGCCCGTTGAGCTTCATGGTCTGCGCGCGCAGGGTGTCGGCGGAGAGCACGTAGACCTCGGCGTCCTTCGGCAGCTTGACCGTGGTCGCATCGGTCTTGGAGTTGTTGATCACGAGCGCGGCGTAGCCGTCCTTGCCGTCGGCGCGGTCGTGCACGAAGACGTGCGCGCCCTCCTGCACCGGCGCGGTCTCGTAGACCTTCTGGCCCATGATGCGGTTCCACAGCACCACGGCCCACCAGTTCGGGCGCGGCAAGTGCGTCTTGCGGTCGAGGTAGCCGTAGTCGCTCGAGCTCAGCGTGTTGTGGAAGATCACGCCGTCGGTGATGGCGGAGAAGGTGCCGAGCTCGTTGAGGGTGCGGAAGACGTCCATGTAGGTGCTCGCCCAGGTGTCGCCGCCGCCGCCGGCGTCGCCGGACTCGGTGACCCACATCTGCGCGCCGGGCGCCCAGGTGTCGCGGCGCTTCGCGTAGTAGTTCGCGCTCGCGGACGCGGCGACGAGGTACTCCTCGGAGAGCGTCTTGTCGGCGTCCCAGTGCACGCCCAGCACGGCGAGGCGCTCGGAGATGCCGTTGTAATAGTGGTAGGAGAAGACGTCCGGGGCCTCCTCGGCGATCTTGATGAGGTCGTCGGTGTCGAAGACCTCCATGCCGAACTGCTTCATCATGTCGGAGACGCCGGAGACGCCGGCGGACTTGCCGTCCACCTTCACGTCATCGCCGCAGGCAGAGCACGCGACGACCTGGCACTCGGGGTAGTTCTCGCGGATGAAGCGGGCGAAGAGGTCCTGGTCGCGCGCGTACTCCTTGACGCCGTAGCCGGGGATCTTCACCGTGGAGACCATGTTGGGCTCGTTCATGAACTCGGTCGCCTCGATGGGCACGCCGTAGTCGCGGCTGAAGTCGAAGATGACCTTGGCCTGGTCGCTCTTCCACGGGCCGTCGCCGTCATGCGTGCCGGGGCAGTTCGCCACGGAGATCATGAGCTTGGCGCCGATGGCCTTCACGAAGTCGAGCACGCCGACCCACATGTCGCGCGTGAGCACGGCGCGGAAGCCCTCGGGGGCCTTGCCGTCCGCGCAGGTGCCGTCGAAGTCGTAGTAGGTGTCGGTCGCCCAAGAGCCGGAGACGCGCACCCATGCCGGGCCGATCTCCTTCGCGAGCTTGCGCAGGCGCTCGTTATAGAGGTTCGCGGGCGGGAACTCCTCCATGAGGGTGTTGGCGCCCTCGAAGCTGAAGTCCGCGAAGCTCTTGATCTGGGGGAACTCCTCCGTGCCGGCGATCTGGCCGGGCGTGTAGGGCTTCCAGAACGTGCCGCCGGTGACCTCGGTCATCTCGACGTTGTACGAGACGAGGCGCTCGTCGACGGTCCTGGCCTCCTTGAGCTTCGAGGGATCGAGCTCGATGCAAACGGGCATGGGGTCTCCTTTCTCACCGTGCGGCGATGCTGGCGAACGCGACGCCGGGTCAAACCCGCGCCCCGAGCGCGTCGCATCGTGCGCACCCCTCCCATGGCACGACTAATATATTACTTCCGCGCCCAGGCGCCCCCGGCCGCGCCGGGTTGCTCCGTGAACGGTTGCGGTTTATCGCCGAACGGGGCTGGCGGGGGTGCGCAACGGGAAGCACGCGGCGTTATGCAGGGTAAATCCCTGCGCGTCAAGATGCGGCTCCCCTGCTGGCGCACTGCCTTCGAGCGCAGGCGCGCCACCCGTCGCGCACCCGCCCCGCTCGCCGTCGGAAGCCCGCCGCTCGCGGAAAAGTCGTCGCGCATCCGAGAATTCCCCGTCTCTGGTATATCACTTTTGGGTAAGGTTCAAGCGTCACCGCAAGGCGCGCGCCCGGAGGGGAGCGCGCCGGCTCGCACTAGGAGGTACTATGCTCTACCCTGCACAAACGTCCTCGCGCTTCGTCGAGAACCTCAGCGGCGTCTGGGATTTCAAGCTCGATGACGGCACCGGCCTCGACCAGAAGTGGTACGCGAAGCCGCTCGAGGACGCCACCACCATGGCCGTGCCCGCCGCCTACAACGACCTCAAGGAGGGCGTCGAGTACCGCGACCACTACGGCTGGGTCTTCTACCAGCGCAAGATCGCCGTCCCCGCCTTCGCCATGGGGCAGCGGGTGATGCTGCGCTTCTCGAGCGTCACGCACCATGCGCGCGTGTACCTCAACGGCGAGCTCATCTGCACGCACGAGGGCGGCTTCCTGCCCTTCGAGGTGCAGATCAACGAGTTCCTCAAGCCCGGTGACAACCTGCTCACCGTGGCCGTGTCGAACATCATCGACTACACGACGCTGCCCGTGGGCGGCAAGTCGAGCATGATGGGCGGCCTCATGGGCGGCATGATGGGCGACACCGGCGAGTCCAAGCCGCGCAACAACCCGAACTTCGACTTCTTCAACTACGCGGGCATCCTGCGCCCCTGCTACATCTACACCACGCCCGAGGCGCATATCGAGGACATCGACCTCGTGCCCGCCGTGGACGGCGACGTCGCGACCATCTCCTACAAGGTGACCGCCGTGGGCGAGGGCGCCTGCACCGTCGAGGTCTTCGACCGCGAGGGCGAGAAGGTCGCCGAGGCCGAGGGCTGCGAGGGCGCGCTCACCATCGAGGGCGTGCACCTGTGGAACCCCGGCGCCGCCTACCTCTACAACGTGAAGGTCACCTACGGCGAGGACGTCTACGAGCTGCCCTACGGCGTGCGCACCGTCGAGGTGCGCGGCAAGCAGTTCCTCATCAACGGCAGGCCGTTCTACTTCAAGGGCTACGGCAAGCACGAGGACACCTTCCCGGCCGGCCGCGGCGAGAACATGCCCATGAACGTGAAGGACATCTCGCTCATGAAGTGGCAGGGCGCGAACAGCTTCCGCACGAGCCACTACCCCTACAGCGAGGAGATGATGCGCCTGTGCGACGCCGAGGGCATCGTCGTCATCGATGAGACCACGGCCGTGGGCGTGAACCTGGGCTTCGGCGGCGGCGCGAACGCGCAGGGCCAGGGCGTGCGCACCTTCGACCCCGTGAACGGCGTGCAGACGCAGGAGCACCACAAGGACGTCATCCGCGACCTCATCGCGCGCGATAAGAACCACGCCTGCGTGGTCATGTGGTCCATCGCCAACGAGCCGGATTCCGCCGGCGAGGGCGCCTACGACTACTTCAAGCCGCTCTACGACCTAGCGCGCGAGCTCGACCCGCAGAAACGCCCGTGCACGCTCGTGAGCGTCATGATGCCCGACCCCACCAAGGACGTGAGCGCCCAGCTCTCCGACGTCATCTGCCTGAACCGCTACGCTGGCTGGTACGTGTGCGGCGGCGAGGACTTCGACAAGGCGCCGATGATCCTCGAGCGCGAGCTTGAGTACTGGCAGAACGTGGTGGGCAAGCCCGTGGTGTTCACCGAGTTCGGCGCGGACACCGTGGCGGGGCTCCACAACACCACGCCCGTCATGTACACCGAGGAGTACCAGGTCGATTACTACAAGATGAACTGCGACGTGTTCGACAAGTTCGACTGCGTCGTGGGCGAGCAGGTGTGGAACTTCGCCGATTTTGCCACCTCGCAGAGCCTGCTGCGCGTCGAGGGCAACAAGAAGGGCCTCTTCACGCGCGACCGCAAGCCCAAGCTCGCCGCGCACTGGTTCCGCCAGCGCTGGCACGAGATCCCGGACTTCGGGTACAAGGCGTAACCGCACCCTGTACCATGTGAGATAACCCCTGGGGCTTTGACAATGTCAAATTACCCCAGGGGTTTTTCGACGCTTGCCGTCCCCGTCCGCCGTCAGGCCCTCGCATCGCGCCGCAGCATCTGGGCAACCCTGACGGCGCAGTACGCGAGCTGGATGCCGGGGGCGCTCCTGATGCCCGCGCGGATGCGGTCGAATCGCCGCGCGCCGTAGTTCTGCCCCGCGTAGGAGGCCACCGCCATGCCCACGCTCTCCATGGGCAGGGTGAAGAGCTGGCGGATCTTCTCGCCCGTGGTCTGCGCGGTCACGGTCACGGTGCCGAAGGAGTTGATGGCGCCCTGCATGGCGAGCGCGCCCACCGCCGAGACGGAATACTCGAAGCCCATGGGCAGGCCGATCACGCCCATGCCGAACACGAGGATGAATGAGTCATTGGGGACGGGTTCAAATT
>CAPI01000050.1 GCA_000333815.1 [Collinsella] massiliensis | reverse complement strand
GCTCTTCGGCGGCCGGCTCCTCGGCAGCTGCGGCCTCGCCCGCAGGCTCGCTCGCAGCAGCGTCGCCGGCAGCGGGCGCGTCGCCGTCCGCCGTGGCGGGCGCCTCGGCGGCAGCCCCATCTGCGGCTCCCGCAGCCGCCTCGCGCTCGGCCTTCTCGGCCGCCAGGCGCGCGCGGCGCTCGGCGAAGGTCTCCTTGCGCGCCTCCGGGGCCTTCGCGGCGGCGTCGGCGGGCGCATCGGCATCCGCATCCTCGTCGACCGCGGCCTGCTTCGAGGGCGTGGAGGCGCTCGCCGCGGCGGCCATGGGGTCGATCACCTCGGTCTGCACGACCGAGGTCACCTTCTGCTGCGTCTCGCGGAACTGACGGATGGCACGGCCGATCGTCTTGCCCGCCTGGGGCAGCTTATCCGGCCCGAACAGCAGGAACGCGAACACGATGATGATGATGAACTCGGTTTGTCCGATTCCGAACACGAAAACCTCCCGAAACTATGGACGCGCGCCGAAGCCGCAGCGGCGACGGGCGGCACCATGCGATAACCGCAAAAGTATACCGCCTCCGCGGGCGCGGGGAAGAAGGCTGACGATGCCTTTACAGAGCGTGAACGCAAGCCCGCCCACGCCCCATGGACGTTAGGCGGCCGTGATGCCGATCTCCGCATCGACGCCGAGCAGCTGCGCCACGCGCATCACGCCCGGCTGCGCGTTCACGACGGCGAAGCGCTTGCCATGCTCCTCCGCATGGTGCGCCGCGCCCACGAGCACGCCGATGCCCGTCGAGTCGATGTAGGCCACGTGCTCGAAGTCGAGGCAGACCTCCTCGGTCGGCTGCTCGAGCGCCAGGTCGATAGCGTCGCGCAGCTTCGAGGCGTTCGAGATGTCGACCTCGCCGTCCACGCCGATGACGTAGCGCTCGGGCGAGGCGGAGGTGGTGATCGCAAGTTCCATGATGGTTCCAATCTAGCTCGGGGTTAGCCGGAATCGCATGCGGCAGGGCCGCTCTAGCCGAGGAGGGAGGGGCGGTACCGCCCGCGCTAGCGCTCCTCGAGGGCGAGCTGGGCGGAGACGAGCTTCGTCGCGAGGACGAGCACGTCGAGCGCCGCCTCGAGCTCCTCCACGCTCGGGTAGGTCGGGGCGATGCGGATGTTCGTGTCGTGCGGGTCCTTGCCGTACGGCCAGGTGGCGCCCGCCGGCGTGAGCTTCACGCCCAGCTCCGCGCAGAGCGCGGCGATGCGCTTTGCCGAACCCTCGGGGCCGTCGAAGCTCACGAAGTAGCCGCCGTTGGGATGCGTCCACGTGGCGCAGCCCGTACCCTCGAGCCCCTCGGTGAGCTTGCGCTCCACCGCCGCGAAGCGCGGGCGCAGGAACTCGGCGTGCTTGCGCATGTGGGCGCGGACGGCGTCGAGGTCGGGCAGGAAGCGCGTGTGCATGAGCTGGTTGAGCTTGTTCGCGCTGATGAGGCCCACCTTGAGCGTGCTCGCGACCTCGGCCACGTTCGACGGGCTCGAGCCGAAGAACGCGATGCCGGCGCCGGGGAAGGTGATCTTGGAGGTCGAGGCGACGCCCAGGATACGATCCTCGTTGCCCGCCTCGCGCGCGATGTCGAAGATGTTCGCGAGCACGTCGCCCTCGTCCGTGAGGTCGTGCACGGCGTAGGCGTTGTCCCACACGATGCGGAAGTCGGGCGCGGCCTGCATGGTCGCGAGGCGGCGGACCGTCTCGTCGGAATACGTGACGCCCGTGGGGTTCGAGTACTTCGGCACGCAGAACATGCCCTTGATGGAATCGTCCTCGGCCACCAGGCGCTCGACCACGTCCATGTCCGGGCCGGTCTCGGTCATGGGCACGGGGATGTTCTCGATGCCCAGGTCCGCCGTGATGCCGAAGTGGCGGTCGTAGCCGGGGGCGGGGCACAGGAACTTCGCATGGTCGAGCTTGCTCCACGGCGTGTAGCCGGGCACGCCCTTCTCCCAGTAGTGGATGAGGATCGACTGCATGATGTTCAGGCTCGAGGAGCCGAGCACGATGGTCTGCTCGGGCGGCACGCCGATGAACTCGCCCGCCAGGCGGCGCGCCGAGGGGATGCCCTCGAAGCAACCGTAGTTGGAGCAGTCGACGCCCTCGTCGGTGAGGTCCGAGTCGCTGTTCAGGATGTCGAGCATGGGGCGTGAGATGCCCACCTGCTCGGGGCTCGGCTTGCCGCGCGCCATGTCGAGCTTGAGCCCTTTGGCCCGCGTCTCCTCCACCTCGCGCTCGAGCTGCTCGATAGCTGCCTTGAGCTCCTCGGTCTCCATCTGCTGGTACATCGTCTGCATGCATGCCTCCTGCCGCGCGGGAAAGCCGCCGCGCACGGTGATGGTGTTCTGGGACAGTATACCGACTCGGCGGGCCGGCGCGCGGCGCTGCGAAACGCGTAACATAGTAATAGCATGGGGTGCGGGCGATCCGAGCCATGTAAAATTACCCCAGGGGTATTTTTACATTGCCCCACGGGTATCTTACAGGCCGACCGCACCCGAAAATGTAAAAATACCCCTGGGGTTATTTTACATGGGGCTTTTACATGCAAGGAGGCCGCCATGGATCAGACGTCGTTTCAAGCCGAGGCCTTCGGCGAGCTGCAAAGCCTCGTCGACGGGCTCTTCGCGACCCGGCAGGTCATCGACCGGCTCGACCTCATCATGCAGGCCGAGGTGCTCGACCTCGACCCCGACCTGCTCGAGATCGTGAACCTCCTGCCGCCCGGCGCCTACGAGCGCCAGCGCCTCTGCGACCAGCTGAACTCCGCCCTCGCCGCGCACGGCTGGGGCAGCATGTACGGGACGGTCGAATAGGCGCGCGGCCGCCCGCTCGAAGCGAGCGCCCCGTCCGCCCAACCGTCGGCTCACCGCGAGAAGGAGCACGTCATGGCAGATTTCCTCACCGAGCGCAACGAGGCCATCCAGGCCGCCGAGGCCGCCCTCGACCACCTGTACCGGGCGCGCGACCTTCTGGGGTCGGCGGGCAACTGGGGGCTCTTCGACATCTTCGCCGGCGGGATGCTCACGTCCTACATCAAGCGCAGCAAGATGAGCGAGGCGCAAGCGGAGCTCGAGGCATCCCGCGAGGCGCTCCGCGCGCTCGCGCGCGAGGTGCGCGACGTGGAGCACGCGGACGCGTTCGACATCGACACGAGCGGCTTTCTCTCCTTCGCGGACATGTTCTTCGACAACGCGTTTCTCGACATGTACGTGCAGGCGCAGATCGGGGAGGCGAAGCGCCAGGTCGACGGCGCGATCGGCCAGGTCGAGGCGCTGCGCGACCGCCTGACGCGCTTGGGATAGCCCGGGATGAAAACGGGGGCCGCGGCTCCCGTCTCCCATGCGCTGTTGATGCGGTTGATCGGCTGATTACTCGGCGCCTGCCTGAACCGCCGGGGCGTCGGGCGCCTGCGCATTGCCGGGTGCCTGCGCATCGCCGGGCGCCGCGGCCTCGGCCTCCTCGCGCGGCCCGTCGCCGCGGCAGGCGAAGGTCATGAACGCGAGGCCGATGACCGCCGCCGAGACCGAACCGGCAAGGATCGCCGTCTTCGCGGCGAGGAGCTCGGCCGGAATCTCCGTGAACGCGAGCCCCGCGATGAGGATCGACATGGTAAAGCCGATGCCGCCCAGGATGCCGATGCCGGCGATGTGCCGCCAGCCCACGCCCTTCGGGAGCTCCGCCAGGCCGGCGCGCACCATGAGGTACGTCACGCCGAGGATGCCGAACGTCTTGCCCAAAAGCATGCCGAGGTACACGCCCACGGCCACCGGGTCCACCGCGAGCGCGAGCATGTCCACGCCCACAAGGCGCACCTGCGCGTTCACGAAGGCGAAAAGCGGCAGGATGATGAAGTTCACCGGCGCCGCGATGCGGTGCTCCAGGCGCTGGAGCGGGGGCGTCACGCGGTGCATGACGCGCTCGACGCGCGTGACGGCGTGCGTGAAGTCGTGCTGGCCCAGGATGTGCGCCTCGGCGTCGAAGCGCTCATCGAGGTCGGGGAGCTTCGACTCCACCCAGGACACGAGGGCGCGCGCGTTGATGTCCGAGCGCGCGGGGATGGTGAACGCGAGGATCACGCCGGCGAGCGTGGCGTGCACGCCGCTCTGGAAGAGGCAGAACCACAGCACGAGGCCGAGCGTGAGGTAGGGCGCCACGCCGAAGAACCGCCGCCGGTTGAGGAACACGAGCCCCGCCGTGACGAGCGCCGCCGCCGCGAGCCAGCCCAGCTGCGGGGCGTGCCCGTAGAAGAGCGCGATGGCCGCGATGGCGAGCAGGTCGTCCGCGATGGCGAGCGTCGAGAAGAACACCTTGAGCGCAGGCGGCACGCGGCTGCCCAAAAGCGAGAGCACGCCGAGCGCGAACGCGATGTCCGTCGCCATGGGGATGGCCCAGCCGTACACCGCGCCGCCGCGGTTCACCACGACGTAGATGGCCGCCGGCAGCACCACGCCGCCCACCGCGGCGAGCATGGGCAAAAGCGCCTGGCGCGGCTGGCGCAGCTCGCCCACCGTCATCTCGTACTTCAGCTCGATGCCCACGAGCAGGAAGAAGATCGCCATGAGGAAGTCGTTCACGAAGAGCTCGAAGGTGAGCGAGAACTCCCAGCCGCCGATGGCGATGGTCACCGGCTGGGCGAACCACTCGTGGAGCGGGTAGTAGAGGTCCGTGTTCGCGCAGATGACCGCGGCCACCGCCGCGAGGATCATGACGCACGCGGAGATGACGCCGTTGCCCGTGATGGCCTCGAGGGTGCCGCGGCGCTCCAGGCGGCTGCGCTGCAGGGGGCTCATCAGGCGCTCCCTCCCCGGCTCCGATGCGGAGGCGGCACGACCCGGCTTGCGCACAAGGACCTTGCGCTCGACCGCCCCCGCAGCCGCGCGTCCTTCGGTTGTCGTCCGCTTCTGAGCCATGCGCGTGCGCGCTCCTTCCGTCGTGCCGGGACGCGACGACCCGCCGCTCCCCGCTTGCAAACCTTCGCAACAAAAAGGGGCGCCTTGCCCAGACGCCCCACCTTGCTCTTATTGTTACCACTGCCGTGGCGATTCAACGGGCTCCGGCGCCCGCATCCAGAGGGAATCCACAGATGCGGCCGACCCCGGGCAGCGCCCGGTGATAAAAAGGTGACTGACACCTTTTTATCAGTGAGTCAATTGAACCCGTCCCCAATGACTCACGTCCCCAATGACTCACTCGGCGGCGGCGAGGATCGGTGCGGCGACCTGCTTCTTGCGGGAGAGCACGCCGGGCATCC
Organism: [Collinsella] massiliensis; assembly: GCA_000333815.1. Classification (GTDB taxonomy): domain Bacteria; phylum Actinomycetota; class Coriobacteriia; order Coriobacteriales; family Coriobacteriaceae; genus Enorma. The sequence continues at coordinate 23,099 of CAPI01000050.1, read as the reverse complement.
ACACGCCCTCGGCCACGTCCTCGATGCCGAGGCCCTTCTGGGCGGCAGCGGTGTCGCCCTCGAGCAGCACCTGGCTGCCCTCCTCCATGATGTCGGTGATGCACAGCACGATGCCGTCGGCGCCCTTGCCGGCCTGGTAGGCGCGCATGGCCTCGCGGATCTCGGGGATCATGCCGAGCGCGCGGGTCTTGTCGACCGTCTCGTACTGGCCGATGAGCAGCTGCGTGCCGCCCACCTCGAAGAGCTTGATGTCGTTGCCCACCATCTGCTCGGGCGTGAACGAACCGGACGGGCGGCTGAGGAAGACCTCCATGCCGAACTTCACCGGGTCGACGCCGAGCTGCTCGCCGAGCTTCGCGGCCACGGCGGCGTCCACATCGGTGGCGGTGGGGCTCTTGAGCATGAGCGTGTCGGTCATCATGGCCGAGAGCAACAGCTTCGCCTGGGTGTCCGTGGGCTGCTGGCCGAGCACCTCGAAGAGCTTCGCCACGATGGTGCAGCTGGAGCCCCAGGGCAGCGCGACGATGTGGAGCGGCGCGGCCGTGGTGAAGTTGCCGAAGCGGTGGTGGTCCACCACGCCATAGATCGTGGCGTTCTCGAGGCCGACGACGGACTGGCCGGGCTCGTTGTGGTCGGTGAGCACAACGAGCTGCGCGTCCTCACCCTCCGCAGCGGGCTCGATGGCGTCGAGCTGGCGCGGCTCGGGGACGCCGGCCTCGGCGAGGAGCTTCGCGGACTCCGCCGGGAGCGGGCCCAACGCGCACGCCTCGTACTCGTTGCCGCCGAACCCGACCTGGTTCAGCAGCTGCGAGAGCACGACGGACGACATGATGGCGTCGTTATCGGGATTCTGATGGCCGAAGACGAGAACCTTGCTCATTTACGTTTCTCCTTAAGCGATGTGTATCCAGACGGGGACGGCGCGCGGCGCTAGCGGCGCACGTGGCGCACGATGGCCATGGCCGCCGCGGCCTCGTTCGTGACCTCGGAGAAGTCGCCGTCCGCGAAGAGCGCGGGCTTCACCATCCAGGTGCCGCCGCACGCGATGACCGACGGGCAAGAGAGGTACTCCTCGACGTTCTTGGTGCTCACGCCGCCGGTGGGCATGAAGCGGTGCCCCACGAACGGCGCGGCGAGCGCCTTGATGGTGTCGAGGCCGCCGTACTGCGCGGCCGGGAAGAACTTCGTCACGTGCAGGTCGAACTTGAGCGCGCGGATGATCTCGCTCGGAGTGACGCAGGCGGGCAGCACCGGCACGTCCTTGTCGATGCACTCCGCCACGATCTCCTCGTCGAAGCCGGGGCTCACGATGAACTCGGCGCCGGCATCGATGGCCTCGGCGAGCTGCTCCATGGTGAGCACGGTGCCCGCGCCCACGCACATCTTGGGCTCGGCGGCCTTCATGGCGCGGATGACATCGGCCGCGCACGCGGTGCGGAACGTGACCTCGGCGGACTCCATGCCTGCGGACATGAGGGCATGCGCGAGGGGCGCGGCGTCCTCGACCTTGTCGAGCACGACGACCGGCACGATGCCCAGCTGCTCGAGCTTCTCATAGAATGATTCGAACATGAGCTTTCCTTCCTCGGAACCCGTGCCGGGCGAGCCGGCACACTCTACTGCCCTCTAGTTTAGCGTGCCCGCGTGCAAAAGGGACGGACGCGCGGGGCTCATATGGAATGACGCGGTATACTTACAATTACATATGGAATCTGAGCGTATCGGGAGACCGCCATGGCATACCGCGTCTATCAATCGAAGCGAAACGAAGCCGCGCAGGTGGCCATCGGCGACGCCTTGCTCGGCATGCTCGAGGAGCATCCCATGAGCGAGGTCACCATCAAGGAGCTCTGCGAGCGGGCGGGGGTGTCGCGCCCCACGTTCTACCGGCACTTCGACGCCATCGAGGACGTGCTCGGGCTCTTCGCGCAGCAGGTCTACCAAAGCACATACCGCGCCATCGCGCCCCTCATGGGCAAGGGCAACAGCGGCGTCAGCATCGTGGAGCATGTGTTCGAGAAGTTCCTCGAGCACCGGCGGCTCTTCGACCTGCTCCGCGAGCGCGACCTGCTGTCGCCGTTCTTCGGGTACCTGTGGGTCTTGAACAGCTTGCCCACGCAGGAGCAGGTCATCCGCTCCGAGCGATCCATCGCGCCGACGCAGGACACCTTCGACGTGATTACCTACTCCTGGGGCGGCACGTTCTCGATCATCTTCACGTGGATCCTCGACGGGATGAAACGGCCCGCGCACGAGATGGCGCAGGCCGTCATCAGGGCCGCCCTGCACGTGGGCGGCACGTTCGATGCTTCCTACCACGATGTGTCGAACATCATGTGGTCGGTCATGGGCAAGGTCTCCGCGGAGGCGCAGCAAGACGCCCAGCCGGCCGAGCGGCGCTAGCAGCTCACGGGCACGCCGGGCGTCACGCCCGCCTCGTTGAAGCTATCGATGCGCACGCTGTAGCCCTCCCCGGCGTTCAGCGTGGTGAGGGTGTGCATGCCGAGCGAGCCGTCCGTGAGCTCCCAGCTACCGTAGAGCGCCTGCGGGGAGAGGCCGTAGCGGACGATGTACCCCTGGGCGCCGGGCACCGGCTCCCACACGAGGTCGGCCGAGAGCCCGCCCTCGGTGCGCGCGGCGCGCACGGACTCGACGGCGGCCGGGTGCTCGATGCCCGCGGCGCGGCCGAACACGCGGATCCCGCTCACCGCCGCGCGGCCACCGAGCGGGGCCGTGAGGTGCGAGACGCGCACATAGCGCGCGCTCACCGGCGCATCGAGCTCCACGTAGGCGTGCGGGCGGTCGGCGGCGCCGTCACGCAGGTCGAGCACGGGCTCCCACGCCGCGCCGTCGGCCGAGACCTCGAGCAGGTAGCGTGCGGGCTGGTCCTCGACCGTGATGATGCGCTTGAAGAAGGCGCCCGAATCGACGAACTCCTCCTCCGGCGTGTCGGAAGCCGGGATCGCATGGTCGGCGAGGTTCACCTGGATCGCATGGACCTCGCGCGCCGCGCCCATGTCGAGCATGACCCACGGGTCGGCGTCGCCGGCCGCGGCCGCCCACCAGGTGCGGCAGTCCTCGTCCGCAGCGAGGCCCGGCTCGTGGCCCTCCTCGGCGCTCGACGCGCTCGCCGCGACGCCTGCGCCCTTTGAGAGCAGCATCCACGCGGGCTCGGCCGCCTCGTCGTAGGCGCGCGCGCCCTCGGGCACCACCTGCGGGTAGCAGGCGAGGCGCTGGTCGCAGTGCATGGTGCCGTCGGCGTCGAAGTAGCACGGGAAGAGGCCCACGCGGCGCTCGAACTTCTCGTTCACCGAGATGCGCATCGTCGAGGCGTGCCACCAGTTGCCGTGCGCGTCCTGGAAGGTGCTGCCGTGGCCCGCGCCCTGCATGAAGCCGCCCGGGTTCGACGAGAAGGGGTTCCACGCCTGGTAGGTGAAGGGGCCGAGCGGGCTCTCGCCCACGTACACGCCGTCGGCGTACACATTGTTCTCGGTGCCGGGCGCGGCGTACTGCAGGTAGTAGCGGCCGTCGTGCTTGGTCATGTAGGCGCCCTCGATGAAGGGCTTCGTGCCGGTGCGCGCGCGGATCATGCGCTCCATCTCGGTCTTGGGCTCCTCGAGGTGGTTGTTCTCGCCCTTGCGCTCCCAGCCGTGCTCCGCCTCGCACTCGGGCACCACGGCGACCTTCTCGCCGATGGGTGCGAAGGTGCCGCGCTCGAGCTCGATGCCCCACACGGGCTCGGTGCTCGTGCAGCCCCAGTAGAGGTAGATGCGGCCGTCATCGTCCTGGAAGAGGTCGGGGTCCCAGAACTCCATGGTCGTGGCCACGGGCTCGAAGGGCATGTGCACGGGGTCGGTGCTCGCGAAGAAGGTGCAGAGCTGCCCGCGCTTGCTCGCGCAGAACACCACCGTGCCGTCGATGAGGCGCACATCCGGCGCGTAGTCCTCGATGGGAAGCTCGGGCGTAGCCTTGAACTCCCAGGTGATGAGGTCGGTCGAGTACCAGAAGCCGCCGCTCATGGAGGCGAAGAGCAGGTAGTAGCCCTCCCACGCGATCACCGTGGGGTCCGCCGCCTCGCGGAAGCGCCATTCGGCCTGCTTGCCCGGGGCGATCTTGTCCTGGTAGCGATACGGCAGGTCGAGCGGGTTGCAAAACGTCCTTGTCATACGGTCTTCCCTTCGTGCAACACGTAAAATTACCCCAGGGGTTTTTTTACATAGGCGCCCAGGTGCGCGAGGCTCGGCTTGGGCGAGCGCTCCTGCGTGGCGCGGTCGAACGCGATGAGGCCGAAGCGCATGGAGTAGCCCTTCTGCCACTCGAAGTTATCCATGAGCGACCAGTAGAAGTAGCCCTTCACGGGGATGTCGTCGCCCAGACAGCGCTCCACGCCAGCGAGCGCCTCGTCGATGAAGGCCACGCGGCGCGCGTCGTCGTCCGTGCCGATGCCGTTCTCCGTCACGATGATGTCGCCCGTCCACTCCTTCGCCACGGCGCGGAGCACGTGCTCGAGCGCCTGCGGGTAAAACTCGTAGCCCATCTGCGTGACCTCGGCGCCCTCGGGCACGGGCAGGTCGCCCTCGGCGCCCACGCGCGTGCGCGTGTAGTTCTGCACGCCCAGGAAGTCGTCGCCCTCGATCACGGGCAGGTAGTGGGTGAACTCGTCCGCCCACTCCTCGGCCGCGAGCGCCTCGCCGCCGGGCACGGGCTGCAGGTCGTGCAGGCTGAGGGTAAGGCCCACCTTCACGTGCGGGCAGAGCTCGCGGATGGCCGCGCGGGCGCGGCGGTGCGCCTCGCACACCACCTCGTCGCTGTGGCGCGAGCGCGGGCTCTGGAAGGTCTGCGGGTCCTCGGTGCCGAACGCCTCCTTGTTCTCCGCCTTCTGGAGCTGCTGGTTCTCCATCATCTTCTTGAGGTTGAGGCCCATCTGCACCTGCGACTCGTCCACCGCGCCGCCCGCCTCCGCGGTCTGGGACGCGGCTGCCATCGCGGCGGCCGCCTCACGCGCCTGCTGGGCGTAGCGCTCGGCGATGCGGGCGATCTGCAGGCCCATGTTGGCCTCGTTGATGGTGCACACGAACGAGAGCTCGCCGCCCAGGCGCTCCATGACGTGGCGCACGTAGCGCTCGAAATCGGCCGGGGTGGTCTCGGCGTCCCAGCCGCCCTTGCGGATGAGCCAGATGGGGCTGCTGAAGTGGTGGAGCGTCACGACGGGCTCCACGCCGTTGGCGCGGCAGCAGCGGATGACGTCGCGGTAGTGCTCGACCTCCGCCTCGTCGAAGACGCCCTCCTCGGGCTCGATGCGGCCCCATTCGATGGAGAAGCGGTAGGCGTTGAGCCCCGCCGCCGCGGCGAGACGAATGTCCTCCTCGTAGCGGTGGTAGTGGTCGCAAGCGTCGAGCGACGGCTCCGAGAACGTGGTGTGCGGCATCTGCTCCATGAGCCACAGGTCGCTGTGCACGTTGTTGCCCTCGACCTGGTAGGCGGCCGAGGCCGCGCCGAGTATGAAATCCTTGGGTAGCATGGTTCCTCCTTTATGTGCGGCCCGGGGCCGCGCCGTCTTCCGGGACGGGCACCCTGCCCGCCCGGGCGTCGGTTATTCCGTCTGCGCCGCGGCCTGCGCCGCGTTCAGCTGCGCGATCAGGCCGTCGAGCTGCTCCTCGCCGATCATGCCGAAGCCCACGAGCGACGAGAGCTGGATGCCCGCGAGCATCGCCCGCGTGCCCTCGACGTCATCGCTGCCCGCGGCCCCGAGCGCGCCCGCCACCATGCGCTCGAGCACGGGGCCGAACACCTGCGCGCCGGCGGGCGTGGCCATGATGTCGGCGAGCGTCGAGTGCGCCGAGAACGCGCGCGGCAGGCTGCGCGTCGCCGTGAAGGCCACGGTTGCCCTCAGGCGGATGTCGCGGCTCGACGCGCCGACCTCGATGCCGTACGCACCGCTCTCCGCGAAGAACGCGTGCAGGAGCGGCTCGTAGTACGAGAGCGCGCGGGCATCGAGCGTGAACGCGACGCGCGTGCTCTCGCCCGGCTCGAGCGCGACCTTCGCGAAGCGCTTGAGCTCGCGCACGGGGCGGCGGCGCATGCCGGCGGGCGGGGCCACGTAGAGCTGGACGACCTCCTCGCCCGCGCACGTGCCCGTGTTGGTGACGGTGAGCGCGCAGGTGAGCTCCCCGCCCTCGGTGAAGGCGTCCGCGTCGAGCGCGAGGTCGCTGTAGGCGAAGGTCGTGTAGGAGAGGCCGTGGCCGAACGGGTAGCGCACGGGCAGCTCCTTGGCGTCGTAGTAGCGGTAGCCCACGAACACGCCCTCGCGGTACTCCGTGCAGTCGTCCTCGCCGGGGAAGTTGAGGTACGACGGGTTGTCCGAGAGCTTCATGGGGAAGGTCTCGGCGAGCTTGCCCGACGGGTTCGCACGGCCGTAGAGCAGGCTCACCGCGGCATCGGCCGCGCCGTCGCCCGGCAGGTACATCTCGAGGATCGCCGCGACGTCATCCGCCCAGGGCATCGTGACGGGGGCGCCGTTCAGGAGCACCACGACGGTGCGGGGCTGCGCGGCCGCCACGGCGGCGATGAGCGCGTTCTGGGCGGCGGGCATGTCGAGCGTGGTGCGGTCGAAGCCCTCGCTCTCGTAGCGCTCGGGCAGGCCGGCGAAGACGACCGCGGCATCGGCCGCGCGCGCCACCGCGACCGCCTCGTCGATGAGGGCGCGGTCGGGCTCCTCGTCCGCCTCGCGGTACCCCTGGGCGAACACGACGCCCGCGGGCGCCGCCTCGAGCGGGTTCGAGCGCTTCGCGCTGTTCACATGGCTGCTGCCGCCGCCCTGGTAGCGCGGGTCGTGCGCGAAGTCGCCGATGAACGCCACCGGCGCGCCCTCCGCGAGCGGCAGGGCGCCGCCCTCGTTCTTGAGCAGCACCGCCGAGCGCTCCGCCGCCTGCACGGCGAGGCGGTACCCGCGCTCGAGGTCGGGTGCGACCGCGCGCGAACCCGCCTGGGCCTTCTCCACGAACGAGAGCACGTTCTCCACCGCGAGGTCGAGCTCATCCTCCGTGAGGCTGCCGTCCTCGAGGGCGGCGAGGATCTGCTTCGTGCCGCGGTCGGTGCCGCCGGGCATCTCGAGGTCGAGGCCTGCGCGGATGCCGAGCGCGCGGTCCTTCACCGCACCCCAGTCCGTCACCACCATGCCGTCGAAGCCCCAGTCGTCGCGGAGGATCTCCGTGAGCAGCAGGCGGTTCTCGGCGCAGTAGGTGCCGTTCACCTTGTTGTAGGCGCACATGACCGCCCAGGGGCGCGCCCGCTTCACCACCGTCTCGAAGGGTGCGAGGTAGACCTCGTGCAGGGTGCGCTCGTCCACCGCGCTATCGCTCACCATGCGCCCGGTCTCCTGGTTGTTGCAGGCGAAGTGCTTGATGCAGCTGCCCACGCCGCGGCTTTGCACGCCGCGAACGAGCGCGGCGCCCATCTCGCCGGCGAGCACCGGGTCCTCGCTGTAGTACTCGAAGTTACGGCCGCACAGGGGGCTCCGCTTGATGTTGAGGCCGGGGCCCAGCAGCAGCGCCACGTCCTCCGCCTGGCACTCCTCCCCCAGCTCCGCGCCGAGCTCGCCGGCGAGCGCGGTGTCGAAGCTCGAGGCGACGGCCGCCGAGGACGGGAAGCACACCGCCGGCACGCTCTCCAGCATGCCCAGGTGGTCGCCGCCCTCGCCCTGCTTGCGCAGGCCGCTCGGGCCGTCGGTCATCATGACGGCGGGCACGCCCAGGCGCTCGAAGGCGCGCGTGTGCCAGAAATCGCCGCCCGAGCACACCTCGGCCTTCTCCTCGAGCGTCATCTGCTCCATGATCTCCTTGATGTCCATGGGTTCCTCCTCTTCGACGGAAGCGCGGGCTCCGATGGCAGGCACGCGTCACAGGCGGACGGTGTAACGGTGGGAGCCGGGGTCGGCCTCGTGCTCCGTGCCGTCCGGCAGGCGCACGACGGCGGGTGCGGGCACCTCGACCTCGACGGAGAGCGCGCCGTCCGCCGCGAGCTCCCACGCCACGCGGATCTCGCCCACGCGCGAACGGTATATACCCTCGGCGTGCCCCAGGCGCGCGTCCACGTGCGGCTCGATGAGCACGGAGGTGAAGCCGGGCTCGAGCGGGCGGATGCCCAGCACGTAGCGGTACAGGAACTCGCCCACGCTGCCGAAGGCGTAGTGGTTGAACGAGACCATGTTCTCGCTCGACTGGTCGCTCGTGCGCTCCTCGTTCACCGTGCCGTCCGGACGGATGGCGTCCCAGCGCTCCCAGATGGTCGTGGCGCCGCGCTCGACCTGGTAGAGCCAGCCCGGGCAGTCCGTGGAGAAGAGCACGTCGAAGGCCAGGCGCTCCTCGCCGCCCTCCACGAGCACGGGCAGCAGGTGCGCTGTGGCGTAGAAGCCCGTGTGCATGCCGTTCGCGCGCACGTCGTCCACGAGCTGCGCGAACACGGCCTGCCAGGCGCCCTGGTCGCGCTCGCGGTCGAGCACGAGCACGAGCGCCATCACGGCCGCGCCCTGGTAGAAGTCCTTCAGGCGGCCGTCCTCGTCCAGAAACGCCGCGCGGTAGGCGCCGTGCGCCCGCTCCAGGTGGCCGCGGTAGGTTGCCGCGTCCTCATCGTGGCCTAAAAGCTCGGCCGCGCGCACCATGATGCGCAGGTCGTTCACCATGAAGGCGCACGACACGGGCGCGTTGTGCTGCGCCGCCCACGCGATGTCGTGGCCGGGGGCGAGCCAGTCGCCCAGGTTCACGCCGAACCACAGGCCGGCGTCGCCCGCGTGCTTGAGCTTGCAGTCCACCATGGCGCGCATGCTGTCGTACTGCGCCTCGAAGGCTGTGCGGTCACCGAACTGGTCGTAGATGAGCTCGGGCATGATGGTGTCGGCGCTCGCCCACTCCTGCATGCCGACGAAGCCCACGCCGGCAGGGCCGGTGGCCGGCACGCTCGCCGCCACGTAGCCCTCGGAGTTGTCGCGCTGGCTCATGCGGACGTCCTTCAGGAACTTCTCCAGGAACGCCTCCGTGTCGTAGTTGTACGCCGCGGTGCGCGCGAAGGCGTGGCCGTCGCCCGTGTAGCCCTGGCGCTCGTCGCGCTGGGGGCAGTCGGTAGGCACCTCGACGTAGTTGGAGCGCTGCGTCCAGAGCTGGTTCTCGTAGAGGCGGTTCACGCGCTCGTCGCCGCAGCTGAACGTGCCCGTGCGGGCCATGTCGGTGTAGAGGGCGCGGGCGCGGACGAGCCCCGGCCGCCACGGCGTGCCGGAGAGCTCCACGTAGCGGAAGCCCATGTAGGTGAAGCGCGGCCGCCAGGTGCCCCGCTCCTCGCCCTTGTGGTAGACGATGGTCGCGCGGGCGGTGCGCAGGTTCGCGGTGTAGAGGCTGCCGTCGGGGTTCAAGAGCTCGCCGTGGCGCACGGTGAGCGCCGCGCCCTCGATGAGCGCGGGGTCGATCTCCACGATGCCGGCCATGTTCTGACCGAAGTCGACGATGGTGGTGCCGTCGGCACGCTCCGTCACCTGCTGGGGCTCGAGGGTCTCGTGCAGGGTGACGGACGTCGTGCTCGGCTCGATAGCCTCGGGGAGCGCGCCCTCGAAGGGCACGGGCGGGAACACCGCGGGCGCGTCCGGCCACTCGCCCGCGGCGCCGCGCGCCCAGTAGACCTCGCCGTCGTAGAGGCCGGCGTAGTCGTACGGGCTCGGCACGGCGGCGACGTCCGCGTCGCGCGCGGTGAGGCAGCGCTCGGTGCCGTCTTCGTAGCGGATGCGCAGCACCCAGGACACGGCCGGGCGCTCGCCCCAGATCTGGGTCTCGTTCTCGCAGGTGAAGCGCCCGCAGTACCAGCCCTGGCCCAGGTACACGCGCAGGGTGGCGCAAGCGGCGAGCGCATCGGTGACGTCATAGACCTGGTAGTGCAGGTCGTAGGGGTAGTAGGTGAAGCCCGGCGTGAGGAACGCCTCGCCGAGCTTGCGCCCGTCGAGCTCCGCCTCGTACATGCCGAGCGCCGTGATGGCGAGCTCCGCCTCGACCACCGGCGCGAGGCCGGCCTCGATGGCCTGCTCGAACACCTCGACCGTGCCCTCCCGGTACGGTCGCTCCGTCGTGATGAAGGCCGCGCGCAGCGCCTGCACCGTCTCCTCGTTGCCCATCATCCTTACCTCTCCATTTCTCGCCGATCGCCGGGCGCGGCGCGGCGGGACCCCGGGGACAGCAGGGCCCCGCCGCCGGCCGGCTCACGCGTCTATAGCTTGCACGGGGCGTTGTGCCGGCGCGCCGATGCCCGTCTCCGGCGCGCCCGTCACGCCTCCACCTTCTTGAAGCGCTGCAGCACCTCGTTGATACCCTTGAGCTGGTCGGTCGTACCGCCACCGCGCTTGAAGAGCGACTCGAGCGTCATCTTGCCCAGCATGCGCTGCAGATCGGGGTTGTCCTTCACGCTCGTCGCCACGTCGCCGCGCGACGACGCGCCCTCGGCCATGATGCGGTCGAGCACCGCGCCCGCCTCTGGGCTGCGGCGGATCTCGTCGAGCGTGTCCTTGATGGAGTAGCACGACGGGTCGATGACGATCTCGTCGAACCAGTTGTCAACCGGGGCCGCCGCGCCGAGCGAGTACGCCGGGTTGGGCTCGGCCACGCGACGCAGCGTGATGCGGTCGCACAGCTCGCCGGCGCGCGCCTCGACCACGTGCTCGGAGCCCACCGCGCCGAGCGGCACCTCGAACGCGAGCACGTGCCCGCCCGCCTTGCCGTCCAGGCGCTCGCCGTCCACGAAGAGCTCGACCGCAGGCTGGTTGGTGTAGACCTTCACCTCGGTGGTCTCGCTCGGCCGGTCCGTGTAGCGGCTGCCGCACACGTGCACGAAAGGCTCGTCGCTCCACGCCGCCTTGTACAGGTAGAACGCGTCCTTCTTGATCGCGCGGTCGAAGGTGACCAGGCCCTTCTGGTTCTGGCCGTCCTTCCCGCCCTCCTCGCGGCCGTCGGCGGCGAAGTCGAACATGTTCCACACGTGCGTCGCCCACAGCCACGGGCGCTCGTCGATCATCTTGAGCATGTGCTCGTGGTAGAGGCACTGGAACTCCTCGGTGTAGTCGCCCGCCTGCGGCGCATCCGAATGGAAGGCCGGGTTCGCGTCGGCTCCGTACTCGGAGAAGCCGATGGCGCGGTCCGGGTAGGTGGCGTGGTAGGTGTCGAAGAACTCGTCCGCCTCGGACATCTCGCCCACATACCAGCCGAAGTACAGGTTGTAGCTGTTGACGTCCGGGATCTCCAGGATGGGCGAGGCGGTGTCGAGCATGAAGACGTTCGCCATGGTGGTGGGGCGCGTGGCGTCGAGCTCGTGGCACAGGTCGTTGAGGTCGCGGTGCAGCTGCAGCAGCTCGTCGTTCACCGTCGAGGCGGCCGTGATCTCGTTCGAGAGGCCCCATACCACGATGCTCGGGTGGTTGTAGTTCTGGAGCACGAGCTCGCGCATCTGGGAGCGCGCGTTATCGTCGCCGTTCGGCAGGCGCATGGTGATGAGGGGGATCTCCGCCCACACGCAGATGCCGGCCTCGTCGCAGAGGTCGTAGAAGGCCTGGGCGTGCTGGTAGTGCGCGAGGCGGATGGTGTTCGCCCCCATCTCGCGGATGAGCGCGACGTCCTCGGCCATCATCTCGGGCGTGAGGGCGTTGCCCGCGCCGGCGCGGTCCTGGTGGCGCGAGACGCCGCGGAGCGGGTACGGCCGGCCGTTCAGGATGAAGCCGCGGCCGGGATCGATCTCGTAGCTGCGGCAGCCGAAGCGCACGGACGCCTGGTCGCCCTCGGGCAGGGACACGGTCGCGGTGTAGAGGTACGGGTCGACGACGCCGTCCCACAGGCGCGCGGCGGAGATGTGGAAGACCGCCTGGGCGTGGCCCGCCTCCACGGGCACGGTCGTCTTCCAGGTGCGCTGCTCGTCGTCGGCCTCGCCCGCGATGGAGAGGGTGGCCTCGGTCGCGGGACCCTCGACCCACGCGTCGACCGTCACCACGGCCGTGGCGGGCGCCTCCCCGCCCCCGAGCGTCACCTCGGGCGTCACGCGGACGCCGGGCGCGCCGTGGTAGCCGAGCGCGATGTGCGTCGCGGGCACGATGATGAGCTTCACGTCGCGGTAGATGCCGCCGTAGAAGGTGAAGTCGGCGTACTGCGGGTACACGCGGTCGTTCGAGCTGTTATCGACCGAGACGACGATCGTCACCGCATCCGCCCCGGCGGCGCGCGCCTGCCCGATCGCGGAGGTGGCGTCCACGCGGAAGGTGGAGAACCCGCCCTCGTGCTCCGCGACGGGCACGCCGTCCACGTACACGCGCGCGCTCATCGCGACGCCGCCGAACTCGAGCCAGGCCTCCTCGCCCGCCGCGAGCACGGGCAGCGCGAGCTTGCGCACATACCAGCAGGTGCCGCGGTAGTAGTCGTTCCCGCCGTCGGCACCGTCCTCGGCGTTCCAGGTGTGCGGAAGCTGAACCGCCGTGCCCGCGCCCCGCTGGGCGGCGAGCGCTGCCGCGGCGGCGTCGGTCGCATCCTTCACGAACGTCCAGCCGTTGTTCAGTACCCCGATGCTACGCATGTCGCTCCTTCTTCGTTGGTTGCTCAAACATGGGTTGGTTGGGGACGTGTTCCTTCCAACCCCTTTTCACAGGACAGCCCGCTCAAAAAAAGGGGTTGGAAGGAACACGTCCCCAACCAACCCATCGACGGGAGGGGCGCACCCACAGCGGGCGCGCCCCGTTCGAACCGTTAGGCCTCTGCCTCGAGCTCGGCCTTCCGCTCGTTGATGTCCTTCTGGACCTCGATCATCTTCTCACGGGTGAGCGTGTAGAACTTCATGGACACCAGGCCGATGATCCAACCCAGAAGCGGGATGCCGAAGTAGAGGAAGAGACCCATGGCCTTGATCTCCGGCGTCGGGGCATCCGTGGGCTGCGGCGCGGTGTTCACGTACCCGATGAGGCTCACGCCCACGGCCGCGATGGTGGTGCCGAGCGAGCTGATGAACTGGTCGATGAAGTTGTAGGTGGCCGTCACCACGCCGGGCAGGTACTTGCCGGAGCGGCTGAGCTCGTAGTCCACCACGTCGGAGCGCATGGCGGTATCGGCCGTGGTGATGCACATCTTGGCGGCGTTGATGAGGAACAGCAGGCCGAAGAAGATGACCATGGGCACCATGGACTGCGAGATGGAAAGCATGTCGATGGAGTAGCAGTAGATGATGGCCACGATGGAGAGCACCGAGCCCACGATCATCGAGAAGATGGCGATCGTACGGCTGCCGTACTTGCCGGCGAGCTTGCCCGCGAGCACCGCGAAGATGATCGAGGGCAGCGAGGTCACGGCCGACACGATGGTGGAGAGCCCGATGTTGCCGATGAGGATGCCGAACACGAGCGTGGACACGATGGCCTGGCTCATGGTCTGCTGCGAGAGCTTGGCCGAAACGCAGTGCAGGACGTACATCTGGAAGGGACGGTTATCCTTGAGCAGGCTCCACATGTCGCGCAGGCTCACCTTCTCGTCCGAGGCGGTGAGGTTCTCGAAGTTCTCCTGCTTGTCCATGTCCTTGACGCCGACGAACGACAGGAGCATGAACACGAGCGAGATGGGCACGTACACGAGGGCGCAGGCCGAGAGCATCTGCGCGTTGTACTCGCCACCGAACATGGGCAGGAGCACCACGTTCGAGACCACCATGAGGATCATGGGCACGATATAGCTATAGAGCGTGCCCCACACGCCCACGATGGGACGCTGACGCGGATCGGTGGTGATGAGCGGTGAGGCCATGTTGCCGGCGATGTCGCAGATCGAGCTGCCCACGATGTAGACGAGGTAGAGCGCCACAAAGAGCACCACGCCGCCGCCGTTCGCCCACACGAAGAGCATGAGCGCCGCGATGGAGCGGATGACCCAGCCGATGGCCGTGAAGAAGCGGATCTTGCCGAACTTGCCCGAGTAGCGGTCGATGACGAGCGCGATGAACGGGTCGATGATGCCGTCGAACACGCGCGAGCCGGTGAGCAGCACACCCGCCAGGCCCATCGCGATGCCGTAGTTGACGTTCGCCGCGTAGCTCACGAGCGTGATGAGCGAGTAGAACGTCATGGACATGCCGTTCGACATCATGGTGAGCGCGATCTGCCACCACTTCGCATGCCGGTACTGGACGCCGTCCGCCTCGCTCGCCGTTTCCCTCTTTGTATGCGCCATACGGATCCCTCTCTCATCCCCGTCGCCGCGAAGCCATCGCGGCGCGCTGCTACATTACAAATGTAACGATTACATGTGTAATGATATTCGTTTGGATTCGAGTGTTCGCAGATATGCCCCATTGCTCCGCGAACGGTCGAAACTATCCCCCGAACGGTATGCTTCCCTAGGGCATACGCAGGTATTTTCTTATTCAATATGGCAAAATGCTTGCGTTTTGCAGAGATTGGCGAAGCGTGCGAGATTCCCGCCCCCGCACCGAGTACAACGCGTACAATTAGTTACATATGTAATGTATCGTGCGCGGCATCGCGCCGTCGCACCGTGGGCGGGATCGCGCGTCCGCGCGGCGCGCCCACGGCTCCAGAGGGAGGACACCCATGGCTCGCACCGCAGTCCAGCAAATCATGATCGGAAGCGTCGCCGGCACCGAGGAGCGGGCGGCGTCCGCGCTCGCCGCCATCGCCGCGGCCGGCTACGACGGTATCGAGCTCAACGACTTCATGTGCACCCCCACCCCCTTCGTGGTGCGCGCGCTCACCCGCGCGGCGGGCATGCCCGTGGGCAAGGGCGGCAAGCTCGGCTGGCCGCGCCTCGTGCACGACGCCGGCCTCGAGGTGGTGAGCCTCCACACGAACCTCGGCGCGCTCAAGGAGCATCCCGAGCGCTTCGTCGAGCAGGCGCACGGCTTCGGCACCGCCACGGGCGTCATCACCGGCATGTACCGCTTCGACTATTCCGACCGCGACGCCGTGGAGGGGCTCGCGCACGACCTCAACGCCTGCGGCGAGCGCCTCGCCCAGGAGGGCATGCGTCTGCTCTACCACAACCACAACTGCGAGTTTCGCAAGGTCGCGCCCGGCATGACGGCTTACGAGCTGCTCATCGATCAGACCGACCCCGCGTACGTGAACTTCGAGTTCGACTCGTACTGGCCGGCCGAGGCGGGTGTGGACGTGCTCGGCCTCATGCGCCGTCTGGGCGACCGCATGAAGCTCTACCACATCAACGACCGCGGCACACGCATCGAGGGGCCGTCGATGACCCCCATCCTCACCTCCGACAGCATGGAGCTCGGCTGCGGCAACATGCCGCTCGAGGAGCTCGTCGAGCAGGCGCTCGCCGTGGATGTCGACGCCATCGTGCTCGAAACGCACAAGAACTGGGTAGATAAGTCGCCCATCAAGAGCCTCGAGGTCAGCGGCGCCTGGCTCCAGGAGCACGTGAAGTAGGAGCCCGCCCCCGAAGCGCGACGAAGGCGGCGCCCCGACCGGCCATGTGCCAGTCGGGGCGCCGCCCGTTTCGCTATCCGCACGCGCCCGCGCCCTTACGCGAACGCCTCGTTGATCTGGATGCCGAAGTCGCGGCAGGTGTCGCGGAGCCCCTGGTCGGAGATCTTGTTCAAAAAGTCGTCCGACCCGCCGTTGGCCGCGCGCGCCGCCACGTAGAGCTGCGCCGCCTTCTCGACCGTGTGCGCGAGGCCGAACGCCTCGTCGAAATCGCGGCCGGTCGCGAAGAGCCCATGGTGCGCCCACACGGCGGTGCGGTAGGACTCCATCTTCTCGCTCGTGGCGTCCGCGATGGCAGGGCCGCCCGGCACCATCCACGGCACCACGCCCACGCCCTCGGGGAACACCACGACGCACTCGGTCATCATCTGCCAGAGCTTGCGCGTGAAGGCGCGGTCCTCGAGCGGCACGAGGAAGCTCATCTCGATGATCCCCGGGCCGTGCATGTGGTAGCAGACGCGCGTGGCGCCGCCGTCATGCGCGCAGCGAACGGCCTGGTTCATGAAGTGGCTCTCGAACTCGCTCGTGGGCTTGCCGCCGATGGTGAGGCCCCAGCGCACGCGGTACGTGTCGCCCTCAGGTCCGATCTCTACGATGCCGGCGTTGCCCTCGATGTCGTCCTTCATGTTGCGCATGTAGCAGCCCGTGCCCTTGGCCATGAAGAAGGCGCCGGCCATGGAGGGCGCGCAGACGCCCATCTTGACCCAGGGGCGCGGCTCCGCGTCGAAGTATGGCGCCGCCTCGGCGGCCTCCTCATCGGTCAGGCGGTAGGTGAGGTTCCCGCCGTTGCGCTCGTGCCAGCCCTCATGCCAGCCGTCGTCGCACAGGCGTGCGAACCCCTGCACGAAGGGGAGGTCGGTCATCTTCATATGCGTCATCCTTTCTCGAAGGTGCTATAGGTGCGATGCATGCGGGGCGGCGCGCCGGCTCAGCGGCACACGATCTCGACCGGCACGTCGAGGATCTTCCCCACCTTGCAGATGGTGTCGGCGTGGCGCCCGATGGCCGCGGCCATGTGGTGCGTGGGACCGGCCTCGCTCCAACGGTTCACGAACTCCCGCGCGCCGATGGAGAACCGGGTGCGCATGTTGGTATCGCCGAAGGTGAAGATGGGGCCCTCCTGGTTCTCGCCCTCCGCGACCACGAACTTGAAGCGGCCGTCGGCGTCCTGCGTGAGCGCCAGGTAGGTCACCGGCCCCGTGGGCGGGTAGAACTGCGTGAGGTAGCCGCCGCCCGTCTTGCCGTGGAACACGGGCACGATCTTCATCGTGGGCTTGCGCGCGCGGCTGATGTCCGCGTCGCCCGACCCGGAATGGCCGATGATGCAGATGTCCTCGTCGAAGTCGATGGAGTACATCTCGGAGAGCTGGCCGGTGCCCGCGATGGTCTTCAGGATGCTCATGGCGATGGCGACCTTCATGTCGCCCTCCACCGCGCACGCCACGCCCTGCTTGATGAGCATGGAGAACGCGGGGATGAGCATGGAATCGAGCACGCCGGCCTTGCCCTGCGCGAAGCCGTTGTAGTGGCTGGCCACGAGGGCGAGCTGCTCGTCGCGCGCCCACCGCTCGAACGCGAGGACGTAGCGCGCCATCTCACGGATGGGCTCATCGGAGATGCTCGCGCCGCCCTCGACGTCGAAGGTGTCGAGGATCTCGCGCGCCTTGGCGTCGACCTCCGGGCCGTCGGCGACGTCGTCCGCGATGGCCCACATCTGCTCCCAGTCAAACTGCTTGGTGTAGAGCCCCAGGCGGTTGTAGAGGTTCGTCTCGTCGATGTAGAGGTCCATCATGCCCGGGTAGGGGCGGCCGATCTGCGCGATGTTCGTCCGGCGGAGGCGGCGGCGCACCTGGGCGGCGCGGCACCAGGCGTCGAGCTCGCGCGCGACCTCCGGGTCACCGCCCTCGACGACCCCCGTGATGACGGCATGGCGCTTGCCGGCGCGCTCGAGGTCGGCCACGGCCTCGCCCACCGCGCCGCAGGCGTAGAGCTCGCCGAGCCACGTGGGGATGTCGGTCGCGACGTAATCGGGTGCACGCCGCTTCTGGACGTTCACGATCACGACGGGCACGTCGAGGTCGCGGACGGCGGGCAGCACGTTGTACGAGGTCGCGTAGGTGAGCATCTGCAAGATCACGAGGTCCACGTCGGCGGCGCGGAAGGCGTCGCCCGCGGCCATGGCCTGCTCCTTGGTGGTGACCAGGCCGCCGTCGACGAGCTCGACCGTCGGGGGGAGCGTGGCCTTGAACTGGGCGTACTGCTGCTCGAACTCGGGCACGAGCTGCGGAAACTGCGGAAGGTAGGCGCCGAGGGCGATCGAGAAGACGCCGACGCGCGCTGTGGTCTCTACGAGCATGTGATCCTCCTTGGTCGGGCGCGCCGCATCAGCGCGCAGGGTCGAAACGCTGGATGGGGAACGAGCGGGCGATGGCGGCGCGGGCCTCGTCCACCGAGGCGAACGTGCCCGCGGCGATCATCTGGACGATGAGGTTGCCCAGGCCGGTGCCCTCGACGGGGCCGGCGAGCACGGGCAGGCCGCACGCGTCCGCCGTGAGCTGGTTCAGGTAGGCGTCCTGCGAGCCGCCGCCCGTGATGTGGATGGCCTCGAAGTCGCGGCCGGTGAGCGCGCGCAGCTGCTCGACGCCCGCGGCGTAGGAGTCCGCGAGGCTCACGTAGATGGTGCGCATGAGCTCGCCCGGGGTCGCGGGGACGGGCTGGCCGGCGGCGGCGCAGGCGTCGCGAATGGCCTCGATCATGGAATCCGGGGCGAGGAAGGCCGCGTCGTCCACGTCCACGTGCGCCTCGAAGGGCTCCGAGCGGCGTGCGAGCTCGATGAGGTCGCCGAAGCCGTAGGGCTCGTGCACGGCGCCTCCGGTGAGCGCGGCCGCGATCGCAGTCGGCTCCTTACCCTCCACGTACGCGACGCCGTTGAGCTCGCGGCGCACGGACTGGATCATCCAGAGCCCCATGATGTTCTTGAGGTAGCGGTAGCGCCGCTCGAAGCCGCCCTCGTTCGTGAAGTTCCGCGCGCGGCTCTCCGGGGTGAGGACGGGCTCGGGCAGCTCGACGCCCATGAGGCTCCACGTGCCCGAGGACAGGAAGACCGAGCGACCGGACTGCGCCGGCACGGCAAGGAAGGCGGAGGCGGTGTCGTGGCTCGCGGGCAGCACCACGCGAGCGTCGAAGCCCGTGCGCTCGCGCACCGCGGGCGCGAGGTGGCGGATCACGGTGCCGGGCATGACGGGAGTGGCGAGCAGGCGCTCGGGGATGCCCGCCGCACGCAGCACAGCGCCGTCCCACTCCCCCGTGCGGGCGTCGAGCATCCCGGTGGTGCTCGCGTCCGTATACTCGTTCAGGCGCACGTCCGTGAGCCGCCACACGAGGTAGTCCGGGATCATGAGCAGGCGCGTCGCCCGCTCGAGCTGCTCCGGATGCTCCGCGCGCAGGGTCATGAGCTGGTAGACGGTGTTGAACGGCTGGCGCTGGATGCCCGTGCGCGCGTAGAGCCACGCGGGGTCGAGCGCGGCGTCCGCCTGCTCGAAGATGTTATCGGTGCGCGCGTCGCGGTACGACACCGCATCGCCCACGACCGCTCCCGCCTCGTCGATGAGGACGAAGTCGCAGCCCCAAGTGTCGATGCCGATGCTCTCGGGCACAAGCCCGCGCGCCGCGCAAGCGGACAGGCCGTCGAGCACGCCCTGGAAGAGCATCTCGAGGTCCCAGCAGTCATGGCCGTTCACGCGCCGCTGGATGTTGTCGAAGCGATGCACCTCCTCAAGGTGGATCCGGCCGTCGTCCGCCCAGCCCACGAGCACCCGGCCGCTCGACGCGCCGATATCGACCGCCGCGTGGCACCGCGCCCCCTCTGGCATCTTCATCGCGCATCGCCCTCGCTTCGCCTGGTTTCTGCTATGCACCGCTCATATAGTTGCATATGTAACTTTATAGCGGCTTGCATGATAGCACCGGACGCCCGCCGGAACGGGGCGTATGCGGATACATACCACGAACGGTCACAACGGCGCAGCGAACGGCGCGGGCAAGGGCGCCGAGCGCAGCGCGCGGTGTCCGTTTTCCAACACTTTGTTGGAAATTGCTGGTTGATTGGAGCGCGCCCGGGCGCTCAGACTAAGAGGCGACAGCAAGGAGGTCAGCATGCACCACGTGAACGAACCCGCCGGCACCGCCGCGCCCGACGCTTCCGCCGCTTCTACCCCCGGCGCCCCGGACACCCCCGACGGGGTCGTCTACCGCCGCACGCCGTATGGCCGCATCGTCCTCGCGCAGTGCTCGAGCGCCATGTCCATGACGTTCTACACGCTCATCACGCTCATCAGCTACGCCGCGAACGTGAACTACGGCGTGGCCATGGGCGTGGCGGGGGTCATCCTCACCGGCGCGCGCGTGTTCGACGGCATCGTGAACCCGGCGATCGCCCTCGTCATGGACCGCATCAACCCGCGCCATGGCAAGATCCGGCTGTTCATGTGCGTGGGCTGGCTCATCAGCGCGCTGGCGGTGCTTGCCCTCTACACCTGGAGCGCCCAAGGCGGCGCCGTGCTCTTCGCCCTCGTCTACGCCCTCTACATCGTGGGCAACGCCACGACGGACATCGCCTGCAACATGGCGCCGAACATCATCACGAACGACCCCAAGCAGCGCCCCATGGTGGGCGTGATCGGCACCATCTTCGCCTACCTCGTGCCCATCGCGCTCACGCTCGTCATCACGCTCGGGATCCTGCCGCGCTTCGGCAACGAGTACACGAGCAGCATGCTCGCCACCTGCGCCCTCGCCTACCTGCCCCTCTCGTTCGTCTTCCTCGTCTTGAGCATGGTGGGCGTGGCGAAGGTCGACACGGCGGAGAACTACCGCAGGGTCGCAGGCGCCGCCGAGCCCGTGGACGTCCACGACATGATGAGCCTCCTGCGCGGGAACAAGCCCTTCCAGATGTACCTCTTGAGCTGTGTCTCGTCCAAGCTCTCGCAGCAGACCATGAGCCAGGCCATCGTGAGCACCGTGGTGTTCGGCATCCTCATGGGCAGCGTGCAGTTCGGCAGCATCATGAGCGCGGTCACCTCGCTGCCGGCGCTCTTCTTCGCCTTCGCCGCGGGACGCCTGTGCGGACGGCTCGGCAGCCGCGAGGTCTCGCGCGGAGCCATGCGCGTCGCCATCGTGGCCACGGCGGCGGCCATCGGCTTCTGCCTGGCGCTCAACATGCGCGACATCCCGCGCGACCCCGTGCTCACCGGGGCGTTCTTCGTGCTCATGGTGGTCATCTCGGCCATGCGCATGTGCATGACCACGGCGGACGGCGCCATGCGCGCCGATGTCATCGATTACGAGCTCTCCCGGTCGGGCAAGTACCTTCCGGG
Source organism: [Collinsella] massiliensis (assembly GCA_000333815.1). Lineage (GTDB taxonomy): Bacteria > Actinomycetota > Coriobacteriia > Coriobacteriales > Coriobacteriaceae > Enorma. The sequence goes on along the minus strand of CAPI01000050.1, from coordinate 2,210 downwards.
CGTGGTGGCTGCCACCTACAACTTCATCGACCGGCTCATCTCGTCGCTCGCCACCACGATCGCCTCGCTCGCCGTCGGCCTCGCCGGGTACGTGGCCACAGCTCCCCAGCCCACCGACGCGCCGACGCCCGAGCTCAAGGTCATCGGCCTCGTGCTGTACTTCGGCATGCCCATCGCATCCTGGCTCATCGGGCTCGCCGCCATGAAGCGCTACAGCCTCACGCGCGAGCGCATGGTGGAGGTGCAGCGGGAGAACGCCGGGCACCGGGAGCAGCGCGAGGCGTAGGGAGGCCGGAGGCGCTCAGGGCGCCGGGGTGTCCGCGGGGTCGGGCGCGTCAGTCCCCGCCGCGTCGACGCCGCCCAGGGCATCGACCGCAGCGAGGTTCGCGCGGACGATGGTCTGCGCCAGCTCGCGCACCTCCACGTCCGCCCCGTCGCGCAGCCAGTAGCTCACCAGGCCGAACATGCCCGAAAGCGAGTAGATGCACTGGTAGAGGTGGCTCCGCGCCTCCGGGGTGAGGCGCTCCCCCGGCGCGAGGGCGCGCGCGGCGAGGGCGGTGAGCAGCTTGCGCTCGAAGCCCGCCGAGCCGTGCTCGCCCCAGAGCACGCGGAACACGTCGGCCTGCTCGCCGATATAGCCGAGCGCGGCCTCCACGATGGCCTCGAGGCGCTCGTGCGAGTAGCCGGCGCGCAGCTCCCTGCGATCGACCTCGCGCGTGAGCCCCTCGATCACCCGCGCCTCGAGGCGATCGAGCTGGTCGAGGGGGTTGTCGAAGTACACGTAGTACGTCGAGCGGTTCACGCCCGCGCGCGAGCACAGCTCCGTCACCGTGACGCGCGTGATGGGCTTCTCCCGAAGCGCGTCGAGCAGCGTCTCGTCGAGCAGGCGTTTGGTGCGGCGCACGCGGGGGCTCTCCGCGCGTGCGCCGCCCGGTACCCGGGTCTCAGCGGCCATGGTTCGCCCGTACCGGCGCGCCCTACCGCGCGACGCGCGTGCCGCCGCCGGCCGAGGCGGCAACGGCGGCGATCTCGTCGGCGGTCACGAGGTTCGAGTCGCCGTGGATGGTGAGCTTGAGCACCGAGCCCGCGATGGCGTAGTCGATGGCCGCCTGCGGCGCGAAGCCGTGCAGGAGCGTGTGCAGGTACGCGCCGGAGAACGCGTCGCCCGCGGCCACGCCCTCGAGCACGTGGACGTCATAGACGGGGCTGAACCACCAGGCGCCCGCGTCGTCCGCGCCCGCGGCGTCGGCGAGGTGCGCGGCGCGGCCGGCGAGCAGGTCATCGGTCGAGGCGCTGTAGAGCATGCCCATCCAGCGGGAATCCTCCACGCTCGCGATGTCGCGGATGACCGAGAGCACTTGCTTGCAGCCGAACTCGGCGCAGATCTGGCGCGCCATCTCCACGTAGTCGTCGCGCTCGGCGATGCCGTTCTTGAGCGAGCCGGAGACGCACGTCATACCCAGGCCGGCGGGCGCGTCCTCGTCGTTCGCCACCACGATGTCCACCATGGGAAGCAGCCGGCGCATAACCTCCTGCGAGCGCTCCGGGCTCCACATCTTGCCGCGGTAGTTCACGTCGCACGCCGTCACGATGCCGCGCGCGCGGCACGCCTTGAGCGCCTCCTCGCAGGCGACGGCCATCTCCGCGGACACCGCCGGGGTCACGCCGGAGAAGTAGAAGAGGTCGACGCCGTCCAGGATGGCGTCCCAGTCGAATACGTCGTGCGCGGCGAGGTTGATGGCGGAGTACTTGCGGTCGTAGACGCAGCCGTTGCCGCGCACGCTCGCACCCACCTCGAAGATGTAGCTGCCCAGGCGGTCGCCTTCGCGCACCACGCGCGAAGTGTCCACTCCGTAGGCGCGCAGGCTGCGCAGGGCGCACTCCCCGATGCGGTTCTTCGGCACCACCGAAACGTACGCGGCGTTATCGCCCTGGTAGGCCAGGGAGAGCGCGGTGTTCGCCTCGGCGCCGCCGTAGCGCACGTCGAAGCTCGCGGCCTGCTCGATGCGCAGCTGGTCGGGCGGCGAGAGGCGCATCATGATCTCGCCGAAGGTCAAGACGGTGCTGGTCTCAGAAAGCACGGGATACCTCCTTGTACCGAAAAGCGGATGCCCCTAAGTATAGGCGCACGGGCCGTCGCGCGGCCGCTCGCTCCGCGCTCTCGCGTTCATCGACAAACTTGTCAGTTTTGCACGCGAAGCGCTTTCGCA
>CAPI01000051.1 GCA_000333815.1 [Collinsella] massiliensis | reverse complement strand
CGCCTTGCCGCCCCGCTGCCCCTTCGCGCGGCCGCGCGAGGCGCCCTCGGAGGGGGCGTTGCCGCGGTCGCGCGAGCGGCGACGGCGCGGCGGATCGATGGAGATGCGGTCGTCGCTCGAGAGGCCGTCGCCCACGTCGACGCCGTTCTCGCGGTCGAGCTCCATGAGGGCGAGCGCGATGTCCGGGCTCTCGAGGCGCTCGAGCACGTCGCGCGTCACGCAGTCCGGGCGGCAAGCGCAGCCCTGCTCCTCGGCGCGCTGGCAGGCGGCGTCGGAGCACGTCATGTCGGACAGGTTGACGCGGAACACCTTGCCGCTCTCGAGGCGCAGCACGAGCTGCTCGCGCGGGGTGTCATACTCCTGGATGCGCGCCTTGCCGAGCGGCGTGTCGATCACGGCCTTCTTCTTGGGCGCGCGGCTCTTGAAGTCCTTGTAGGCCTCGAACTCGTAGCGCAGGCAGCACATGAGGCGGCCGCACATGCCGGAGATCTTGGCCGAGTTGAGCGGCAGGTCCTGCTCCTTCGCCATGCGGATGCTCACCGGCTCGAACTGCCCGCCGAACCGCGTGCAGCACAGCTCCTGACCGCAATGGGCGATGCCGCCCATGAGGCGCGTCTCGTCGCGCACGCCGATCTGGCGCATGTCGACGCGCGTGTGCAGGCGCGAGGAGAGGTCCTTGACGAGCTGGCGGAAGTCGACGCGATCCTCCGCGGCGAAGTAGAACACGGCCTTCTCGCCACCGAACAGGTACTCGACCCCCACGGGCTTCATCTCGAGGCCTTCTTGGCGCACGAGCTCGCGGAAGACGTGCATGGCGTCCTCGCCCTTGCGGGCGAGCTCGTCGGCGCGGTCGAGGTCCTCGTCGGTCGCGATACGCACGACAGGTTTGAGCGGCGCGCGGAGCTCCTTCTTCTCGACCTCGAAGGGGTCGGCCGTGACGAGACCGATCTCGGTGCCGCGCTCCGTGGAGCAGATGGCGTAATCCGCCTCGACAATATCGAGCCCCTGCGGGTCGAACCACAGGTCGCACGAGGCGTACGGGAATTTGACGGGTACTACGACGGGCATGTGAGAGCCTTCCTGATATCGAAGAGCATGACCTCGAAGGCCAGCTGCGGGGTGACGTTGCGCTGGATGGCGCGCTCGGCGGCGGTGACCGCCTCGAGCGCATGCAGGGCGCGGACGGGCGATGCCAGCTCGGTGGCAAGGCGGGCGACGATGTCCTCGACGTCGGCGTTGACGGGTTCGCCGGGGATGCCCTCGAGCTGCACGAGGGCGTCGCGCACGAGCGAGCGGGCGCACGCGAGCACCTCCATGATACCCGAACGCTCGCGCGCGGTGAGTTCGCGCTTGTTGCGGTCCTCGATCTGCTTCAGGGCGCCGCGCGAGAGGAACTCCTCGTCGCGCTTGAGGATGGCTTCCTGGGTGGACTTCACCTCGGCGAGCGGCGCCTTCACGGCGAGCGTGACCGCCTTCGCCTCGCTGAGCACGTCCGCCTCGTCGGCATGGGCGAGCGCGTCGAGGGCGTGGAGCATCGCGCGGCGCGCCTCCGGGCGGCTCACGCTCTTCAGGAACTCCGTCGCGCGTCCGGGGCTGCCCGCCACGGCGACGGCCATGCGGCAGCGCTCGAGCGGCAGGCCGGTCGCGCGCATGACCGCCTGGGACGCCGCCTCGGGCGAGATGAGACGGAACGGCACGCACTGGCAGCGCGAGACGATCGTGGGGAGGATGGTGTCGGCCGAGGTGCCCAGCAGGATGAACGTGACGTTCGCGGGCGGCTCCTCGAGGGTCTTGAGCAGGGCGTTCGCCGTGTTCGCGCGCAGCTGGTCCGCGCGGTCCAGGATGTAGACCTTGCGGCTCGCGCGGACGGGGGCGAGCGAGACCTCCTCGATGAGGTCGCGGATCTGGGCGATGAGGTAGCCCGTGGCGCTCTCGGGCGTAAGGAGGCGGACGTCCGGATGCGTGCGGCGGGCGACGCGCACGCAGGCCTCGCAGGCCCCGCAGCCGCCGTTCTCGCAGATGAGCGACTGCGCGAGCGCCCAGGCGGCATCGAGCTTGCCCGAGCCGGGCGCGCCGAGGAAGAGGTAGGCGTGCGAGGTGCGGTGCGACTCGACGGCGCGCTGCAGGTACGCGCGGACGCGCGGCTGCGTGTCGAGCTGCTCGAGCAGCGAGCGTCCCTGGTTGTCTGCGGCCGGCGGCATGCGCACCCCTCTTCTCATCGAACAGTACGCCTTATCTTACCGCGCGGCGGTATGCGGGATGCGCCCCCGTGCGCGCCCCGACCAAAAACGGGGAAATCGCCAAATGGGTTGGTTGGGGACGTGTTCCTTTCAACCCCTTTTTGAAAAAATGGGTTGGTTGGAACACGTCCCCAACCAACCCATCCAAAAGCGGCCGCGCCGGAGATGCCGACGCGACCGCAAGCGGAGGGAGATGGCGTGCAGAACAGGCTGCCCTCCCCTATTTTGAAACGTCTCAGGTTGAGAGCTGCTATGCCATGTACCCACCATCGATAGCGGAGACCGCGTGCTCCGTGTAGAACTTGAGCACGCCCCGCTGGTACTTCGGCGGTCGCGGCTGCCATGCCGCACGCCGGCTCTCGAGCACGCGCGCAACCTCGTCTTCCGGCAACCGCTCGCCAGCAATTCCCACGATTGCCAAGCGACGACCGGGGATGTCGATCTCGATAAGATCGCCTTCCTCCACGAGAGCGATGGGACCGTCCGCCGCGGCCTCGGGAGATACATGCCCGATAGCAGGCCCCTTCGAAGCGCCTGAGAAGCGGCCATCCGTGATAAGCGCTATCGAAGCGCCGAGTTCCGCATCGGAGGAGATCGCCTCCGTGGTGTAGAACATCTCGGGCATGCCCGAGCCCTTCGGCCCCTCGTAGCGGATGATAACGGCATCCCCCGGCTCGACCCTGTGATGGAGCACGGCGTCGAGTGCTTCCTCCTCGCAGTCGAACGGGCGCGCCCTGAGCACCGCGTGGAACATCTCGCGGGGGACCACCGTATGCTTGACCACGGCACCGTCCGGCGCAAGATTGCCGTGCAGGATGGCGATTGAGCCATCCCGGCCGATGGGATCGTCGGCAGGGCGAATGATGTCCTCGCGCGTGAGCCCCCAGGGCTCGAGCTGCCGCTCGCAGCGCTCGTAGTAGCCGTTCGCGCGCAGCTCGTCGAGGTTCTCGCCGAGCGTCTTGCCCGTCACGGTCATGACATCCAAGTGCAAGCGATCGCGAATCTCTTCCATGATGCGCGGCACGCCACCCGCATAGTGGAAGAACTGCGCCGGCCATTTCCCCGCAGGACGGATGTTCAGCAGGTAAACGGCACCACGATGCAGGCGATCAAAGTCGTCGGCCGTGATCTCGATTCCGAACTCGCGCGCGATAGCCGGGATATGCAGCAGGGAGTTGGTGGAGCCGGAGATGGCAGCATGAACGAGAATGAGGTTCTCAAAGCTCTCGCGCGTGACGATGTCCCGCGGGCACAGGCCCGCCCGGGCAAGCTCGACCGCGCGGCGGCCGGCGGCGCGCGCCTGCTCTTTGAGCTCTGCGCTCGTTGCGGGCAGAAGCGCCGTACCCGGCAGCGCGAGGCCGAGAGCCTCCGCGGTAACCTGCATCGTGGTCGCCGTGCCCATGAACGAGCACGCCCCGCAGCTGGGACAAGCGTTGTGCTTGGCGAACTCGAACTCCTCGAGACCGATTTCACCGCGCTCATACCGCGCCGCATACATGCCGAGCTGCTCAAGCGTGAGTAGATTCGGCCCCGCATCCATCACACCCCCGGGCACCACCACGGAGGGAATGTTCAGCCTGCCCACCGCCATGAGGTGCGCGGGCATACCCTTGTCGCAGCTTGCGACGAACACGCCGGCGTCGAATGGCGTCGCGCTCGCATGGATTTCGATCATGTTGGCGATCGCATCACGCGAAGGCAGCGAGTAGTTGATGCCATCGTGGCCTTGCGCCTCGCCATCGCAGATGTCGGTGGTGAAGTAGCGCGCGCCATGGCCGCCCGCTTCCGAGACGCCGGCACGAACTTCCTCGACCACATCGAGCAAGCCAACCGAGCCGGGATGCGAGTCGCCGAATGTGCTCTCGATGATTACCTGAGGCTTCGACAAATCATCAACCGTCCAGCCCGATCCGAGCCTAAGCGGGTCGAGCTCAGGAGAGAGCACGCGGTACCGTTGGCTCCTTAGTTCCTCCGTCATGCCATCCACCTCTCAAATCGCATGGTATCGCGCGGCTTGGAGCCGGCGACCTCGAGTCTTGTTTGGAATCAGACCCAGTGCAGGCATCACAGCGCGGGACCGCGAAGCTCAAGTACCTCGGCGCCCGCACTCATCGTTACGGCACAACCCCGCGCCGCCGCAGGAACAAACAGCTGGTCGCCAGCTGTGACCTCAACGCGCTCGGTGCCATCACCGGCTGCGACGTATCCGCTCCCCTGCACGATGTATAGGATGCGGAAATCATCCTCATCCGGCAACACCATGGTACCTGACGACGCAAACGAAAGCCGTTCCATCGCGAAGCATGCCGTGCGGCCTGCTCCAACGAGCTCCGTACGCGCGCCCACCTCATCAGAACTCACCTCGCGCGACGGAACAACGCAAAGCTTGCGCGCCTCATCTGCCGTCGTGGTTGTGAAGTCGAAGCATTCGAACATGCGCTCGAAGCCAAGCCCTAGATGGCAAAGTTCATCTGCAACTGCAAAGCCGGAAGGCGTGGTGCGCTCAACACGGATGGTGAGGTCCGTGGGCTCCTGCACCTCGATGAGATAGCACCCTGCACCGATGGCATGCGGACTGCCGCCTTGCACATACACCACCATGCCCGGCTCCACCTCGATGCGATGCATGCAGTCGAGCATGCCGTCGATGTCTTGTAGCCGGAATAGTTCTTCCCAGCGCTCGCGCGTCACGCCCTCCTTGAAGCCGTAGTACACACATGGACGAGACTCCGAGCCTCCATCGCGCTCGCCCCCGTCATCAAGGAAGTACCAGCACTCGGTCTTCCCATAAGGGGAATCGAAGAGCTCGCGCGCACGCGCGGCATCCGGGTGCACCTGAATGGTAAGGCGTTCGCCCGCATCGATGAGCTTCACGAGCACGCCCAGCCCACCGCCCGCTGCAGCACGGCGCGCGCCGAGCATGGCGACCGGATCAGCCTCGATGAGCCCGCGCAACACGGCGCCCGTCGATGCATCGCGACTGAGCCCTTCGCGCTGCCCTGTATCCGGCCGAACCGCCTCCGTCACCGAGGCGATCCATTCCTCCGGGTAATGCGGATCGCTCACGCCGCGCAGCCTTCCGGCATTCACGTACGTCCTCCACACGTGCTGATGGTCGAGCAGCAAAGGACCCATGGCGCGACCCCCTTCACGAGTCGATTAGGGGCCGGGCACACCTCTCCCGCAAACATCATCCAGTTTCACGAGACAGATGAACCCGACCCCGATGTCCCAATTAGCGGTAGCAGGCGGCCTTGCCAACGCTGCCGAAGACGTCCATCTTGTGGGCGATCACCTCGCGCGCGGCCTCGATACCGGGCGTGAGCACCTTCGCGGGAACGATCTCGCCCGTCGCGATCATCTTGCCCACAGCCTGGAAGAAGGCATGCTTGAAGTCGCTCGAGATGTTCACCTTCTGGATGCCGATCTCGCAGGCACGACGCACCTCGTCATCCGGGTTGCCGCTACCGCCATGCAGCACGAGCGGAACCGGGGAGACCTTTACGATCTCCTCGAGAATGTCCAGGCGCAGCTTCGGATCGAAGCCCTTGGGATACAGACCGTGCGCGGTGCCGATTGCCACTGCAAGCGAGTCCGCACCGGTCTTGCCGATGAAGTCAACGACATCCTGCGGGTCGGTATACGTGATGTCCGTCGCACCACCCTCGTCGGAGGAGTTATCGATCTTGCCGATCGTACCGATCTCGGCCTCCACGTCCACGCCCACCATATGGGCAAGCTCTACGACCTGCTTGGTCTGCTCGACGTTCTCGTCATAGGAAAGCATGGAACCGTCGATCATCACGCTCGTGAAGCCGGCGCGCATGACCTGCATGCACTCCTCGAGCGAGTGGCCGTGATCGAGATGGAGCACGAAGGGAACGCGGCTGTTCCCCAGGCGCTCGCGTGCGTACGCGTAGAAGTCGGGGGTCGCGAAGCTGAACTCACCGAACGACACCTCGATGATCGCCGGGGTGTCCGTGGCCTCAGCCTCCTCGACCACCGCGCGCAACAGCTCGCTCTGCGTAGCGTTGAACGCTCCGACGGCAAAGTGATTCTCCTTAGCGACGGTAAGCATCTCTTTCATTCCGATAAGCATCTGGGGACTCCTCTCATGAACGGGTTTGGGACGATGGCATAGAGCCGGCAGGCCTGCTCCCACTACGAAGAGGTCGGCCGGGTCTATCTCATCGGGACGCGCGGGGCGACTTGGGGACATCCGTCGCCCCGCGCTGAAGAAAAGGGGCGATTAGAAGTTCTCGAGCTGGAGGTCGCCGTCCTTGATGCTCGAGGTTGCCTTAGGCTGGTTCTCGGTACCGGCAACAATATCGAGCGGGTTCACCATGTCGGGGTTGGAGCCATCGTCCTTGGGAACCTTCTTGATGATCGAAAGGATCACGCCGGTGATCACACTGCCGATAGCAAGCGCAACCAGGAACATGCCGGGGTTCGTGAACAGCGGCACGGTGAGCAGGCCGCCGTGAGGAACCGGAGCACCCGTACCCCAAATCATGCACAGGCCACCAGCGACGGCGGAACCGCACACGCAAGCGAACACGACGCGCACGAGGTCACGCGCAGCAATGGGAATAACGCCCTCGGTGATCATGCACACGCCCATGGGCACAGCCGCCTTCAGGGTCTCCTTCTCGGCCTTGGTGTACTTCTTAGGCGTGAGCAGAGCGGAGATCGCGATGCCGAACGGCGGAATCATGGAGCCCACGAACTTGACGGACTCCGGGCCGATGATGCCATCAATCATGAGGCCGTTCACGAAGGTGGAGGCGGTCTTGTTCACCGGGCCACCGAAGTCGAAGCAGGCCATACCACCCAGGACGGCGCCGAAGACGAACTTGGAGCCGCTCTGAAGGCTCGTAACCCAATTGGTGAGGAACTCGGACAGCCAGGTGAACGGGATGCCCACAACGGTGAACATGAGCACGGAAGCAACCGCGGTGGTGATGACCGGGATGATCATGACCGGCATGAGACCCTGGACGGCACGCGGCACCTTGAGATAACCCTTGATGCACGTGATGATGAAGCCGATGAGGAAGCCGGCGACGATGCCGCCGATGAAGCCGGCCTTGATCTGCGTGCAGATAAAGCCGACGATGAGGCCGGGAGCGATGCCGGGACGGCTCGCGATGGAATATGCCACGCCCGCTGTGATGACCGGGACGATAGCGGACATACCGTAGTTACCAGCGGTGTAGAGATAGTATCCCAGGCCGGTCGTCGAATTGCGCACATCGCCATCGATGACCTGGCCGAGCGCCATGCACAGACCGGATGCGACCACGAGCGGAATCATGTACCCGATCGCGGTAAGCACGTGGCCCATGAGCTTGTTGGGCTTAAACTTATCAAACACCTGCATGCACCTTCTTCTCTATGTATCTACTGAGCGTTCTTCTTGTCCAGAAGCTCCTGGATCTTGTCCAAGATGCCCCGGGAGTCCTTGATGACCTTGGCGGTGCCCACGCGAACCGTGGGCTTGCCGGCGAAACGCTCTTCGCCGGAGATGGCGACGTCCACAGCAAGCAGCACGACGTCGGCATCGGCGATCTGCTCATCGGTCAGGACGTATTCCGGGCCAATGGTTCCCTGGGTCTCGATGAAGCACGAGTCTCCGCGCTCCTTCGCAGCCTCCAGAATGTGCTCGCGCGCCATATACGTGTGCGCGATGCCTGCGGTGCAGGCGCATACCCCTACGACCTTCATTCGTTGCTCTCCTCTCCACTCAATGCACAACGAATCGTCTTCGGATCATCCGAAGTAAGCAGGGTCTCGACCACCTCCTTATGACAAAGCGCGACCGCCACCTTGGATAGCAGGTGGACTTCCTGGTTCTGATCGTCCGAACGGACGGCGAACATCACGAATGCGCGGCAGGGACCGTCATCGAGCGAGGGCCATTCCACTGCCTCGGGGATGCGGGCAACCGCGAGGGAGGTCTTCGAGACCCCTTCACTTTTGCTATGGGGGATGGCGATGCCGCCTCCGATGCCCGTCGGCCCCTCCCCTTCGCGCCACCAAGCATCCTTGAGGAACTGCGCGCGATCCGAGAGGCAACCCGCCTGCTCGAACATGCCCGCGAACGCTTCGAGAACTTCCTCGCGCGACGTTGCCTTCATAGAGACATCGATGAGTTCGAGCGGGAGCACGTCCTCGATACTCGTTTGGGCGTCAATCATGACTCCTCCTAGCACCGTTGGTGTTTTATGGTGTCCATGTGGACTGTTTTAACACACCTGTTGGGTTTTTTCAATTAAATGGTGTTTTTACCGTTTACCTTGAATAATCTACCGTTTATCCGTGTTTTGCCATTTGACAGCGGTGCTTTATCCACGTACTATCGCAGCTAATTACATACCACCTGTTGGTTTTTGGAGGTAGTTATGAATCCGTTCGACATCGTATTCAACCGACATCTCGTTTTCGGAGCAGGCAAGCTTCGCGAGGTCCCCGGTATGCTCTTGTGGCATAAGGTGAAGAAGGTCTTCCTCACGTCTTTCGACCGCGGCAATCCTAATTTCATCGCATTCACGAGCCTGCTTGACGAAGCGGGTATCCCCTACGTGGTGTACGCCGACATCCAGGGCGAACCCGATGCCCGCTGCATCAACCAGGGGCGCGATCTCTATCTTGAAGAAGGCTGCGACTGCGCCGTGGCTTTCGGTGGTGGCAGCATCATCGATGCGACCAAAGCGATCAACATGCTGGCTGTGAACGGCGGCATGATTGAGCAATACCAGATGGAGGGGCGCGAGGTTCTCACCGCTCCCCCGCTGTTCATCGCCATTCCCACTACGTCGGGAACGGGAGCCGAGGCCACCAAGACCGCCGTGGTGCTCAATAACGACAACGGTCTTAAGAAGAGCCTCTATCACACCACGATGATCGCCGATATCGTGGTGCTCGATCCCGAGCTCACGCTCAGCCTGCCCGCACCCATCACGGCAGCAACCGGCATGGATGCGCTCAGCCATGCGATCGAGTCCTACGTCTCGCTCAACGCGACGCCCATCACCGAGATGTACGGCCTCGCAGCGGTGCGGCTCATCTCTCAAAACCTCGAGCGCGCCGTGCACGAGCCGAGCGATGTGGAGGCGCGCGGGGCGATGATGCTCGCGAGCTACTTCGGCGGCGTCGCGATCACCGCGGGTATCGGCATCGCGCACATCATGGCGCAGCCTCTCGGTGGTACGTTCAAGATCCCCCACGGCGACGCTTGCTCCATCTTCCTGCCCGCTTCCATCGAGCTCAACCGCGCGCACGCCAAGGAGCGCTATGCCCGTCTGGCGGAAGCATTCGGCGTAGATACGCAGGGTCTCGACGCCGATGCGGCAACCGACGCCCTGATCGGAAAGATTCGCGAGCTGCAGGCGGCCATCAGCGCTCCCACGCACCTTACCCCTTACCTCAATCACGAGGTTCCGCTCGACGAACTCATCGATATCGTCAAGCGCACGACCGGACACATCACCTGCAATCCTCGTCCTCTCAACGAAGAGCTTATGCGCGAGGCCTACGAGCTGGCCCTGTAACCGCGATTATGCGTCGGCGCGCCGTTATGTCCCTTCGAAGCGACGCGCCGACGGCGGCTCCAAAACGCGCTGAGGCGTACATGCGAAAAGAACGGGAAACGCGGCGCACCACTGGTGCTTTTTGCTGGTAGCTACCGTACAATACAAGTGTCAGGACATGCTGCTCGCAATACCCCTTCTTAGGCTTCTATGAGCAGGGGGGGGGTAGCACGAAAGGACCGGCTCGCAATGAAGAAGAAGGCATTTCTTTACCAACGACTTTACGACGATATTCGTCGGAACATCGAGCAGGGTGCCTTCTCCGCCGGTCAGCTCCTCCCCTCCGAGCGCGAGCTAGGTGAGGCGTACGGGGTCGACAGGACAACCGTGCGCCGAGCCCTCCAGATGCTCTCTGATGATCACCTGGTCTCCAAGTTACCCGGTAAGGGTACGATCGTCGCGATGCCAAATGGCAGCACCGCGCAAGAATCGCCCGCAAGCTCCATGGGCGTGCGCTTACCAGACAATCAGATGCGGACCGTTGGGTTCTTCATCCCCCAGAACAAAAAGGTCGCCGACAAGATTATGTTCCCGACCTACACGAGCCTCCTCTACCTCACCGAACAGGAATGTTCCGAGCGCAACATCCGACTCATCTACTCCGCGCTTGACGAGCAGAAGGAACTCGATGACTACCTCTCGACGATGCGCTTTGACGGAATCATCTTCTTGAGCACCATCGCGGACAAGCATCTGGCCCGCGCCCTTGAGCTCGGCATCCCCTCCGTGCTGTTGAATAACCATCGTCCCGAGATCATATCCATCTGCACGGACAACCTTGAGGGCGGCGCATGCGTCGCACGGTACCTCCTCGATCAAGGGCACCGCGATATCATGCTGCTTGCCGGCAACCGCGCCTCGATTAACTGTCGCGAGCGCATCCAAGGCTTCTGCGATGAGCTGACCGTCCATGGGCTGTCATGTTACGGAGTGGTTTTCGGAGGTAGTTCCTGGACGTTCGAGGCAGGATATGAGGAAACGAAGCGCGCGCTCTCAGAGCTTCCCGCACCCCCAACCGCGCTCTTCGCCTGTGGCGATCGCTTGGCGCTCGGAGCGCTCAAGGCGTTTCAGGAGGCTGGACTCGAGGTGCCGCGCGACGTGAGCATCGTCGGGTACGATAATTCCGAGCAGGCGCAGTATGCGAACCCAAAGCTCACATCCGTGGACACGAACCTCAAAGCGCTCAGCGCAACGGCCATGCGAGCACTCCAGGGTATCTTCAATGACCCAACGCTTGCGACCTATCCGCTGAAGGTCATGGTTCCGCCCACGCTCGTTGAGCATGACAGCGTTCTTGCCCGCTAAGAATGGCACGAGCTCGCTTCTAAACGTCCGAAGCGACCTTTATCGATTTCGACAGTGTCGCCCCTCACGGCGCATGCAAGCCCGTCGAAATAGCCAAATGGGTTGGTTGGGGATGGGTTCCTTTCAACCCCTTTTTTGAAAAAATGGGTTGGTTGGAACACGTCCCCAACCAACCCATTTCGAGGCAATCCCCGAGAGTGTGTCTTATTCCAAGGCCGTCCCCAGATGAGCCGTCACGACGCACAGCACGTCCGCGTGGATGGCGTCGACATCGCGTGAGGCGTCGATGAGGTGCACGCGAGCGGGGTCGGCGGCGGCGATCGCGCGGAAGCCCTCTGCCACGCGGTGCTGGTAGGCAAGGCCCTTCGCCTCCATGCGGTCCTCGTCGCGCGCGGCGCGGCGCTCGGCGGCCACCGCGGGGTCGATGTCGAAGACCAGCGTGAGGTCGGGCGCGCACGCGCCCACGGCGAGGGCGTTCGCCTGCGCGACGGCGTCGAGCGGCACCCCGCCGGCATAGCCCTGGTAAGCGGTCGTGGAATCGTAGAAGCGGTCGCACACCACCATGCGGCCCGCCGCGAGCGCGGGCGCGATGACCTCGTGGACGAGCTGGGCGCGCGCGGCCTCGTAGAGCAGGAGCTCGCACGTATCCGACATCTCCGCGTTCGCCGGGTCGAGCAGAAGCGCGCGGATCTTCTCCGAGATGGCGACGCCACCCGGCTCGCGCAGCATGAGCACGTCATAGCCCGCGCGCCCAAGCGCCTCCGCCAACAGGCGCGCCTGCGTCGACTTGCCGCAGCCGTCGATGCCCTCGACCGTGATGAAGCGACCCGCGCGCTCCCCCTCTGCCATATGCTCCCCTTGCGCTAGTGGGCGCGCGGATGGCCATCTTGCCCGCCGTCCGCGCGCCCGCATCCATCAGTTCCAGCCTGCCGCGAACGCGCGGCGTACCTACCTCACGACGCGTCCGATGCGCTTGTTCCCACCAGCGCCGGATCGTTGAACGCGTGAACATAGATGCACTGCGTACCCTCCGAATACGGCGCAATCTCGTAGGGCTGGACGATGATGACGATGCCATCCTTCGTGGCGTAATAGCGCGTCGCGTCCGCCGCCATGCCCTCGATCGAATCCTCGTTCGCTCCGTAGGTGTCCGGGTTCGCATCGATGTAGGCGCTGATCGCGTCGACCGCCTCAGCCTGCAGGTCACTCCACGGCACGCCGAGCGCCTCCTCGATCGAGACCTCTTCACCCGTCGAGAGATCGTAGAACGCTGCCCAGCCCGTCGTGTCCGGATGCGCGCCGCCTGCGAACAGGCTCCGCGCAGAGCGGATGCACACGTACTTCCCATCGAGGTACGTCACGCGGTCGCTATGCAAAAACGTCTGCACGTCGCCCGAGTCAAACGTCCACGCCTGCGTCGCGGCGAGATCGTCCTCGAAGCTCCGGCGGAACTGCTCGTTGAGCGCATCGAGCACGTCGTTCGTCGATCCATCCTCAAGCGTGATGCGCGGGTACACCCAGGTCTGGTTCTCCTCCCAGTCCATGCCGTCGCCCTGCGAGGTGGTGAACGTCACCGCCTCTTCGACGTTTTCGTAGGCATACGAGGCCTCGGACGCGTCGTCTGCATCATCGGCGTCGTCCTCGTCGGGCGCATAGGCTTCGAGCGCCTCGGAGCCGGCCGCCGCCTCGAGAGCGTCGATGGTGTCCTGCGTGCGCTCACCAAGCGCATCGGGCAGCACGGTATCGATCTTGGTCGCAGGGTCGGCGTCGGACTCCGACTGCGCCTCGACATTGCTCGCGGGGAGATTGAACTCGTAGTTCGCCACCTGCTCGAGCGAGGAGACGAAGTCCTTCCAATCGTCCTCGCTCGCCTCCGAGCCGTCGATGGTCACCGTCGTCGTGGTGTCGTGGTCGACATAGCTGCTCTCAATTTGGCATGAGGCCACCGCCTCGAAACCGTCATCGCCGAGCCCGTAGTACTCCGAGCGCGTGACCTCGGTCTCCGGCTCGGTCGGCGCGGGGTAGCTATACACCTCGATAACCGTCTGCGCCGGATCGTCCGCGGCGTCGGCCTCGCGCTCGTACAGGTTCACATAGTAATAGCCGCCGTTGGAATGCGAGGCATCGCCCTCGTAGACCTGCTCGACCGCGCCGTCCGCATAGCGCCACACCGCGACCTGGTAGGTATCGTCCCCATAGAACGAGGTGGTCGTCGCGGGATCCTTCGTGCACACGACGGTGAGCAGCTCGTCGGTGCCGTCGCCGTCGAAATCGATGAGGTCGGCGAGCGCCAAGCCCGACGCCGCGACCTCGCCGCCGCTGTTGCGGTCGGCCGTCGCCGGCGCGCCGTACTCGTCGATGAGGTCCTGGCAGGTGTAGTAGTAGAGCGCCGCGGCAATCTGCTCGTCGGTGAGGCCGTCCTCCTCGGCGGGCTCCTGCGTGCTATCCGTCTCGGGCGCGGGCGGCTCGACCACGACCTCCTCTTCCGCCTTCGGGTTGTCCTCCTCGTAGTGGATGGGGATGCGCTGCTCATCGGAAGCATCGGACGAACCGCTGCCCGAGCCGTTGCCCTTCGAGCCGCCGTTCGAGCCCGACCCCTTCGAGCCGCTGCCCGAACCGTCGGGCGCGATCACCAGCATGTAATCGCCGTCGGGGATGTCCCCGAAGTTGTCCATCGTGAAGCCGTTGTTGCCCGTCACGCGGATCTCGGCGACCACCTCGTTGAAGGCGTCGCTCGCGGTGCTGTTCTTGCTCGCGTCATCCGAGGCGCGGCGCATGAGGCGCACGACGTAGGACGTGAGGTCCTCGCCCGAGGCATCGCGCGGGCGCACGCGCGTCACCACCGAGCACTGGAGCGGATCCGACTGGCCGTAGCTCGCCGTGGGAACGTCCTTGCCCATCATGCGAGGCAGCACGAAGATGGCGAAGAACGCGGCCGCGGCGACCACGATGAGGACGATCGTCGCGATGAGGGCGACCGGGCGCTTCTTGCGCGGGGGCTGCGCGTCCTGGGCGGAAACTTCGCCCACAGGCGCATCGGCCATATGGCCGGGCTGGAGCACCGTCGTGGCACCCGTGCCCGCATCGGCGGCCGCATCCGGGGCCGACCACAGCGCTTGCTCGGCCGCCGCCGCATCGGCTGCCGCCTCGGCGCGCTCGGCCTCCGCAGTGACGGCGGCGTCGGCAGCGGGAAGCACCGTCGTCTCGGCGTTCCCGGGCATGACGGTCGTTTCGTCCGAGCCTTCGGGCATGACC
This sequence comes from [Collinsella] massiliensis, assembly GCA_000333815.1. GTDB lineage: Bacteria > Actinomycetota > Coriobacteriia > Coriobacteriales > Coriobacteriaceae > Enorma. The sequence continues at coordinate 5,541 of CAPI01000051.1, read as the reverse complement.
CTGGTCTCGCCCGTGTCGCTCGCCACGACAGTCGTCGCATCGGTATCTGAGGGGGCAACCGCCGGCTCGTCATCCTCGGCGGGCGCGGACGTCACCTCCGCGGCGTCGGGGGCCATGACCGTCGTCGCATCGGCGGCGCCGGGCATGACCCTGGTCTCCATCGCCTCGACGGGAGCATCTGCCGGAACGGCAGCGGGGGTCTCCTCCCCGGCAGCTTCCGGCTGTGCCGCCTTCTTCGCCTCATCGGCCGCCTGCTGGGAAGCATCCGGGGCAGCCTGTGCGGGCACCGCTTCCTGGGCAGGCGCAACCTTCTGAACGGGCTCCGTCTCCTGGGAGAGCGCCGCCTCCTGGGCACCGGCATCCCGCGCAGGCGCCGCATCGGGCGCTACGCGCGGCTCGATCTTCGCCACCGGAGCGCCGCATTTCGTGCAAAACTTCGCGCCATCGGGCAGCTTCTGCCCGCAAGCCGTACAAAACATCGCATTCCCTCCGCTCGCCGAGCGTTGCGTTCACGCTTATGATACGACGAAGCGCGGACAAAAGCTGCTCGGAGCGGGCGGGAAACGAGATGGTGCCGCTCGCCGCTACTTCTTCGCCGAGCGCTTCGCCGTCGTCTTCTTCGCGCCCGAGGCCTTCTTCGCGCCGCCGCGCCCGCGCCCGCGCGCGCCGCCCGCGGCCTTCTTCTCCTTGCCGGGGCAGTCCATGTTCACGCAGATGCGCCACGGCCCGCGCGCGGTCTCGACCACCACGATGGGCGCGCCGCAGTGCTCGCACACCTCGCCCGTCGCGCTCAGCTTGCCGCGCGCCGGCAGCGGGTAGCTCGTGCCGCACTCGTCGTAGTTCGTGCACCGGATGAAGCGCTTGCCGCTCTTCTCGCTCTTATGCGCCACGAGCTCGCCGTGGCGGCCGGCCTCGGCGCAGGCGCGGCACTCGCCCACCACGATGTCGGGCTCGAAGTTCGTGGGGCACTTGGGGTTCACGCACATCTCGTACGCCTTCTGGCGGAACGGCTGGCACTTGATGCGCGGCGCCCCGCACTCCGGGCACACGGCGGCCTCGCCCTCGAGCGGGCTCACCTTCACGCCGCTCGGCACGGGATACGTCACGTCGCAGTCCGGCCAGCCCATGCAGCCGATGAAGCTGCCGCGCGTCTTGGCGCTCGTCTTCATGACCAGGTCCTTGCCGCACTTGGGGCACGCGCCCACGCGCGCATCGGCCGTCACGGCGTCGGCGATGGCGTCGCCGAGGTCGTCCTTGTGCTCGATGAGCGTGTCGAGCAGCCCCGCGAGCAGCGCGCGCGAGTGCTCGACCACGTGGTCCTGCGTGTCCTGGCCCTCGGCCACGTGCGTCATGTCCTCGTCGAGCTCCGCCGTCATCTCCGGCGTGGTGATGCGCGGCGCGAACTCGTGGAGCGCGTCGATGATGGCCATGCCGAGCTGGCTCGGCTCGATGGGGTCGTTCTTCAGGTACTTCACCGTGTAGAGGCGCTCGATGATGCTCGCGCGCGTGGACTTCGTGCCGAGCCCGCGCTTCTCCATCTCCTGCACGAGGCGGCCCTGGCTGTAGCGCGCGGGCGGCTCGGTCTGCTTCGCCTCGAGCGCGATGTCGCGCACGTCCACGGTGTCGCCCTCGGCGAGCGCCGGCAGCTGCTCGTCGCGCTTCAGGCCGTACGGATAGGCCTCGCGGAAGCCCGCGTCCACGAGCACGTCGCCGCTCGCGGTGAACGGCTCGCCCGCCACGTCGATGGCGAGCTTCGTGTTCTCGATGGTCGCGGGGCCCATGAGCGTCGCCAGGAAGCGGCGCGCGATGAGCATGTAGAGCTTCTTCTGGCCGCCGTCGAGCGTCTCGGGGTCGCCCTGGCCGGTGGGGTGGATGGGCGGGTGGTCGGTGGTCTCGGTCTTGCCGCGCGTGGGCTTCATGGGGCCGGCGAGCACCTTCTTGCACACCGGGCGGAGCGCCGGGCTGTTCGACGCGAGGCCGTCCACGATGCCCGCGAGGTCGAGCGTGCGCGGGTAGACCGTGTTGTCGACGCGTGGGTAGGAGATGAAGCCGGACATGTAGAGGCTCTCGGCGATGCGCATGGTGCGCGCGGGGCTGATGCCCTCCGCCGCGGCCGCCGCCTGCAGGCTCGTGGTGTTGAACGGCGTGGGCGGCTGCTGCTTGCGGCTGCGCTTCGCCACGCTGGTGACGGTGCCCGTCGCGGCGTGCTCCACATGGGCGAACGCCGTCTCCGCCGCGGTCTTGTCGGTGAAGCGCGCCGTGGCGTGGCCGATCTTGAACTCGGCGTCCTTGGCCTCCGCCATGCCGCGGATCTGCCAGTAGTCCTCGGGCACGAAGGCCATGCGCTCGCGCTCGCGCTCCACCACGAGGGCGAGCGTGGGCGTCTGCACGCGGCCGGCCGAGCGCACGTTGCCGAAGCCGCCGAAGCGCGCGAGGGTGAGGTAGCGCGTGAGCACCGCGCCCCAGATGAGGTCGATGTACTGGCGGCTCTCGCCGGCGTCGGCGAGGTCCTGGTCGAGCTCCACGAGGTTGTCGAAGGCGGCCGTGACCTCGCCCTTGATGAGCGCGGAGTAGCGCGCGCGGCTCGTGGGCACATCGGGTGCCACCTCGCGCACACAGGAGAGGGCGTCCGAGCCGATGAGCTCGCCCTCGCGGTCGAAGTCCGTCGCGATGATGACGTGGTCGGCCTTCTTGGCGAGGTTCTTGAGGACGCGGATGATCTCCTTCTCCGCCGGCTTCTTCACGATGGGCGCCCAGGTGAGGTACGGCAGGCTCTCGACCTTCCAGCCCTTGATGTTGATGCCGTTCGCGAGGAAGGGCTTGCGCTTCGTGGCGTACGGCGGGCGCGCGAGGCCGTCCGGCACGTCCGCCGGCAGCACCTCGCCGTCGTCGCTCACGCTGTACCAGCCCTGCTTCTTGTCGAAGAGGATCTCGTCGGGGAAATCCGGCGCGAGGATGTGGCCCGCCAGACCCATGGAGACCCAGTCCTCGCCGGATACCGTGAAGCGGTAGACCTGCGTGTTGTAGACCTTGTCCGTCTTGGGCTTGCCGTCTGCCAGGAGCTGGGCGATCTTCTGGGCGGCGATGTTCTTCTCTGCGATGACGAGTTTCACGTGCGACCTCTTATTGCCTTCCGCGAGCGCCCGCGCGCCCGCCCGTTCTAGCCGGACACTATACACGAGTTGCCTGCGGTTTACGAAAAACCCACCTGCGTGGCGCCCATGGAGCGCGGGGCTTGGGGCGCGCCGCGGCCGGCGCGGCGTCCGTGCTTCTTACTATATCCCGTTATCTGCGGGGTAATCTGACAGGTTTCTGACACGAACCGTGGAGAGAACCGTGCGGCAGGCCCCGATGCCGGCGAAATCCTAGGCGCGCGCGGCGCGCACCTGCCCGGCAAGCCAGTCGCTCCACGCGTCCATGCCCTCGCCCTTCGTGGCGCTCACCTCGAAGCGCGGCGCGCGCGGGTTGAGGTCGTCGAGCACGCGGTTGTAGCCCGCGCGATCGAAGTCGAAGGCGGGCGCGACGTCGATCTTGTTGAGCAGGAGCGCGCCGGCATGCTGGAAGATTCCCGGGTACTTGAGGGGCTTGTCGTCGCCCTCCGGCACCGAGAGGATCATGACGCAGAGGTTCTCGCCCAGATCGAAGTCGACCGGGCACACGAGGTTGCCCACGTTCTCGATGAAGATGACGTCGATGGCATCGAGCCCGATCGCCTCGTCGAGGGCGTCGACGGCCTGGCGGATCATGTTTCCCTCGAGGTGGCAGAGGCCGCCCGTGTTGATCTGGATGGCCGGCATCCCGGCCTCCTTCATGAGCTGCGCGTCCACGTCGCTCGCGATGTCGCCCTCGATGACGGCGCAGCGCAGGCCGAAGCGGTCACGCAGCCGCTCGTTCGTGGCCAGGATGGTCGAGCTCTTGCCCGAACCGGGGCTCGAGAGCACGTTCACCACGTAGGTGCCGGTCTGGGCGAAGCGCGCGCGGAGCTCGGCGGCGAGTTGCTCGTTGCGCGAGAGAATCGGCTGCTCAAGGTTGATGGTGCGCTCAGGCATGCTGCATCCCTCTCTCCGGAATCATTGGGGACGGTTGAGTCATTGGGGACGGGTTCAAATGACTCAGTGAGTCAAACGAACCCGACCCCATTGACTCACTGAGTCATTTGAACCCGTCCCCAATGACTCAACGACTCCAGCCGACCCCATCAGGGGAGGTCGACTTCCATGGACACGATCTCGAGCTCTCGGCCGGCCAGAAGGTGGGTCTCGGCGCTCCCGCACGCGGGGCACCGCACGTGGAAGCGGTCGTGCTCGAACTCCTCGCCGCACGAAAGGCACCGGCTGCGCGGCCGCACGGCCTCCACGCGCAAGACGCTTCCGCGCATGAGGTCGTCGTCCTCGCTCAGCACGTCCCACGCGAAGTCGAGCGTCTCGGGAACGACCTCGCGCATGTCGCCGATGCGCAGCGTCACCGCGACGACGCGCAGCGCGCCGGCATCGCGCGCCGCCCGCGAGACGGTCTCGAGGATGCCCGAGACGATTCCCAGCTCGTGCATGCGCCGGCCTTACGCCTCCTCGTCGGTGGCGAAGAAGCCCACGCGGCTGCCCTTGAGGCCCTGCTTGCCCTCGCGCGCGATGATCACGAAGCGCGTCACGAGCAGCGACACCTCGTAGAGCGAGAGCAGCACCGCGTACATGAAGAGCATCGTCACGGGGCTTGCGTCCGGCGTCACCGTCGCCGCGATCACGGCCATGGCCACGTAGATGTAGCGCCACGCGCCGCGGAAGGTCGCGTACGGCACGATGTGGAACACGGCCAGGTAGAACACGAAGAGCGGCAGCTCGAACGCGATACCGAAGCCGATCATGAGCAGCACCTCGGTGTTGAGGTAGTTCTCGAGGTCGGCGAAGGCCGTCGCGATGCTGTTCGTCTCGCCCACGAGCCACTCGAACGCGGACGGCACGATGAACAGGTAGCAGAACACCGCGCCGATGAAGAAGAGCGCCGTGGCCAGGAAGAGCGTCGGCACCACCCAGCGGCGCTCGTTGGGCTTGAGCGCCGGCAGGAAGAAGCCGAGGATCTGCCAGAGAATCATGGGCACGCAGACCACCGCCGCCGTCTTGATGGCGATGGAGAAACGCAGCGAGAAGCCGCCGAGCGAGCTCATGATGTAGAACTGGTCGTTCACGAACGGCGCGATGGGATCGGTGAGCAGGTCGATGATTGTCGGCGTGGCGAAGTAGAAGACCGCCGTGCCGATGATGATGGACACGATGATGATGGTGAGGCGGCGGCGGAGCTCGCCGAGGTGGTCGAGCAGCGGCATGCGTGCGGGTCCGACAGGCATTACTGCTCACCCCCTTCCGCGACGGGAGCATCCGCGGGCACGGGCTCCTCGGCTGTGACAGCCGCGGGCTCAGCGGCGGCGGGCGCCTCCGCGGACGCGGCGTCGTCGGAAGCGGCGACGCTCGCAGCCTCAGAGGCGGCAGCCTCCGTCGCGCGGCGGCGCGGGCGGCGGCTGTAGAGGTCCTCGATGCTCGGCTGCGC
>CAPI01000052.1 GCA_000333815.1 [Collinsella] massiliensis | reverse complement strand
CGGGCGCATCCGGTGCGGGCGCCTCGGCCGCATCCGGCACAGGCGGCATCGGCAGCGGCTGCTCCGGCGCGGGCGCCTCCGGTACCGGCTCCGGCGCAGGCACCGGCTGCTCGGACACCGGCGGCATCGGCAGCGGCTCGGGTGCGGCCGGCGCTCCCTGCACCTCATCGACCGCGCCGGCGGCGGGCGCATCGGCCTGTGGCTGCGCCGCAGGGGGCACGCCCTGCTGTTCCTGTTCGCTCATGATGGTTCCTCCCCTCCGCGCCAAGGCGCAAAGACACGTTGCGCCCATTATATAGGAGGGGCGGGTACGTTATCCCGCCATCAGCCGCCGCGCTGTTTCCATCTTGTTTCACGCAGCCCGCCCATCCATCGCACCTCCTTCCGTTCGCGTCGCGCCGCCCGGCACCCTTCCCTTGCGAACCCGCGCTCGAATACGGTATCGTGGTCACGTTTCCGATGCCCGGAACCCACGTCGAGAAAGGCAAGCGATCGCCATGGCACTGACCGGTAAGCACGTCCGTCACCTGCGCAGCCTCGCGCACCACCTCAATCCCAGCATCATCATCGGCAAGGCCGATGTGAACGACGGCGTGGTGGAGCAGGCCAACGCGGCGCTCGAGGCCCACGAGCTCATCAAGTGCTCGGTGCTCGACACCTCCGCCCTCGACGTGCGCGAGGCCGCCGAGGAGCTCGCCGAGCGCTGCCACGCCGAGGTCGTCCAGGTAATCGGCCGCAAGTTCTCCCTGTACCGGGAGAGCAAGCGCGACGACATCGAGCACATCAAACTCCCCTAGCCCACCCGCCCCGCGCGGCCACGCGCATCCCGCGCACCTGCGGCCATCACGCCCCGAAGCGCAGCCTCCTGTTCTCGATCTCCCGGTACACCCGCTCCGTCTCGAGCTCGGGCCCCCGGTCCGCGTGCTTGAACAGGTAGTCCCGGTGCATGCGGTACACGTCCTCCACGTCGCCGTACCTGCCCGCCATCTCGTACACCTGGAGGGCGCGGCGCACGACGTCCTCGCGACCCGTCTCGCTGCGGAACGCCGCCTCCACCATCCAGAGCGCCGAGTTCACGTCCTCCTCCTCGATCGCCACGTCGATCCCGCGCAGCATGCAATCGATGAACTTCGCCTGCAGCGTGTGGCGCATATGCTTGAAATAGGGGATGTTGCAGCGGTCCGGGACCACGAGCGGGCCCACATAGAGCCCCTCGACCTTCAGGCAGAGGGCGATGAGCTGCGAGGCGCTCATCTTGAGGTGCCCGAGCAGGATCTCGCGCGCGAGCTCGTTGAACCTCACGACATCCGAATCGACGTACTCGCTATTGAGGCAGAGGCCGTCGCCCTGCGTCATAAGGTATTGCGGGCCGTCGCGGCGCTGCCCGAGGGCGTGCCGCAGCGTCGAGAGCGTCGAGTACAGGTTCTCGCGCGCCCGCGTGTAATCCAAGCCCGGCCAGAGTTCCTCGGTGATGGTGCGGCGCGTGACGAACGACCCGCGCTCGACGGCAAGCCGTGCCGCGAGCACGCCGATCTTGCGCCGGCGCCAAATCGTGTCGGCGAGCACGTGCCCGTTCTTCGTGACGGAGAAGCCGCCCAGCAAGCGGATGGACACCTTCCCCACCTCCTCGGGGTACTCCGGCGGGATGAGCGTGAAGAGCGGCTGCTCCTCGTCTTTCGGCTCGCCCTCCATGATGTAGTACGGCGCGAGGGTGGCGGGCAGCAGGCGGCGCAGGGCATCGGCGCGCGGGCCGAGCACCGAGAGAGCGAGGCGCGCGAACAGCCTGAACGAGGGCTCGAGCAGCGTCTCCTTATGCAGGGAGTACCAGGCCGAGAGCTCCGCGTCGTCGCGCGCGGCGGCGAGGAAGCACGCGCTCACCCATGCCTCGGCGGGCGTCAAGTCCGTGCGCGCGAGGTCGAGCATGCCCGCCTCCTCCCGCACGGCTCCCCGCGACATGCCGTGGAGATGCGAGACGCGCTCGAGGAAGAACGCGAGCTGCTGCAGGTAGGGCTGGTCGTCGTCGACGAGCTTCAGCACCTGCTGCGCGCGGAAGCGGGCGTTGACCGCCTGCCCCTGGACGAGTTCCTGCCAGCCCGCGAAGACCGTGGCGAGCAGCTGGAGCGATAGGTCGGATGCCCGAAGCGCCGCCGTGCCCGCGTCGGTGAAGGCGCGCTCGTCGATGAGCGGGGCGCCCGCGAACAGCCTCCGGGCGGAGCGCACGAGGCGCGCATAGCTCACCACGGGCGCCAGCTTGCGCTCGCGCAGGTCGCGGTCGGCCAGCGCGAGCTCGGCGTCATCCTTCCCGATATGCCCGAGCGACCCCATGAGCGCCTCGGCGAGCAGCACGTCGCAGCGAAGGAGCACCAAGGGGATATCGACGGCGTCGTCCACGCCGCCTGCGTCCCGCACGTGCTCCAGCAAGCGCTCCGCCTCGCCCGTCCAGGTGCCCTGCTCGATGAGCGCGGCACGACAGCGCGCATGGAGCTCGAACGCCTCGAAGTCCACGCCGAGGCTCGTGCCCCCACGGCCCTTCTTGTCGGGGAGCTCGGGCAGGTCGAGCCCGCGCGCGTGCCCCATCGCATGCGCGAGCACCCGCGCGCCCTTCCAGGCACGGCGCTCCGCGGCCGAGGACACCTCGCCGGTACGGCTCCTGAGCTCGCCGCAGACCGCCCGTGCCAGGCGGTAGTCGCCCACCGTGAGGGCGGACGCGTAGACGGCGAGCTCGAGGGGAAGCGATGCCCGGCCGCTCGCCCTCGCCTCCTTGCGGCGCGCGACGACCCCGCTCACGAACGACGCATGCCCGCGCACCGCGAGCAGCAGCGGGGCGGCATCGACGCTCGCGGCGGCATCCTTGGGCGCGAGGCACTCGTCCACGAGCGTCACCGCCTGGTCGCTGCGCCCCGCCCTGAGCAGGGCGCGTGCCACGCGGCGTGCGGTCGCGGGATCCTCCTGCGCCAGGGACTCGCGCATCTTGCGGCGCGCCCCGCCCTCCGTCCCCAGGCAGGCGAACGTCCCCGCCGTGCGGTCCTCGCCGAACACCGGGTAGGCGCGCAGCAGCCCGCGCAGGGCGGGCGCGGTGACGTCGACGCCCGCGCGCGCAAGGTCGCGGAACCTCCCGCTGCCCGCCAGGAGCAGGGCGACCGCGAGCGTATAGCGCTCCTCATCCGTCTCCCGCAGCTCCGCGAGGATGGCGTGGTAGAGGTCGACCGCATATCCCTCGATGGGCTGGGGCAAGGGCACCGTCTGCTCCGTCATGCCCTGGAGTGCGGCGACGAGCACCGGTATGCCCTGCGTCAGGGCATAGACGTCGAGCGCGCCCGAGATGGAGAGGACGCGCGACCACTCCGCATATTCCCGCGGTCGCACGATGAGCTGGCCAGCCCCGAACTTCGCCGCGTCGCCCAGCTTGCGCACCAGACCCTCCGCCGCCGGCGTGCAGGCGATCACGATTTCCACGCCGGATGCCCGCAGCCCCCTGAGCAGCTCTGCGAAGGCCTCCGCGTCGGCATCCGGGAAGGCGGGGACGTTGTCGATCGCGAGCGCCGGACGGACGGCATGCGCGAGCTCCCCGGCGATGCCCTCGAGCTGGATGGAGAGCTCGGAGAGCACGGCGTGGTCCGCATCGACGAGCCGGGCCACACCGCGCTGCGGATCGTTTACGACCTCGTCCACGTATTGGATGAGCAGGGCGGTCTTGCCGAACCCCGGTGGCGCGCACAGCACGGCGATCCCTGCTGACGATGCCTGCTGGGCCAGCTCCTGGATGAGCCGCGTGCGCCTCACCATGAAGCTCGGCCCCGTGGGCAGCTGATGGCCGCTGCGCGATGCGGCACCGTCGCCACCGGGCGCGCGCCTCCCGCCGCCCGGCCGCGTTCCCACCCATGTCGATGCATGCGCTGAAATCGTGATCATCTCGTCCCTCGCAATCATCTCATGCCAAACGATACGAGGGGATCTGCAGGTATGCCGTTACGGGCACCGATATTACCCAGACGGTGCCAGTGCCCTGCAAGGTTTAGGGCAAGGTTTGTGACCATGTGAAAAACCAACTTCTGTCCGCGCATGCGCCTGCGCATCCCCGCAGGATGCGCCCGATACCGGCATGCTGGGCTTGCACGGGGACGTATCAGCCCCACCTTCGTAGGCGTCGCGCGCGATACCGTCCGCGAACGCGATCCCACCGCCTACGGATACGATGGCGCTCCCCGCTAAAAACTAGGATAGGGGACACATTATTTCTTTTGTATCGCCTTATGGCAGAAATCGGTCAGATTTATGCAAGATTGCCGGGTGGTACGTGGAAAGTTTCAACGCGCCCGGCAGCGACGCCGTGCCCCTCCGCGCGCATCCACACCGCTCACCGCGGGCACACCCCGTGCCGAGCCGCCAAACGCAAACGGGCGGACTCCATCCGGAACCCGCCCGCAAGCGCACATCTATGCAGTTGAAAAACCGACGCGCAGCCCGTCATGCCGTGTGCGAAACCCTACTCGCAGAGCGAGAGCGCCTCCGCATCCGCCACCACGACGACGTTCGGGTGCAGCTGCAGGATCGACGCCGGGCACTGCGGCGTCACCGGGCCGAAGCACATGTCGTGCACGGCCTGCGCCTTCGCCGCGCCGTTCGCCACCACGAGGATCATGCGCGCGTACATGATGGTCTGCACGCCCATGGTGTACGCCTGGCGCGGGACGTCCTCCTCGCGCTCGAACAGGCGGCTGTTCGCCTTGATCGTGGACTCGGTGAGGTCGACGCAGTGCGTGCCCTTCGAGAAATGGTCATCGGGCTCGTTGAAGCCGATGTGGCCGTTGTTGCCGATGCCCAGCAGCTGCAGGTCGGGGTAGCCGGCCTCCTCGACCATCTTGTCGTAGGCGCTGCACGCCGCCTCGGCATCGGGGTTCGAACCGTCCGGCACATGCGTGTTCGCCAGGTCAATGTTGATATGGTCGAAGAAGTTGTCGCGCATGAAGTAGTGGTAGCTCTGCGGGTCATCGTGCGTGAGGCCGCGATACTCATCGAGGTTATAGGTGCTGACCTGCGAGAAGTCCACATCGCCCTTGTTGTACCAGTCGATGAGCTGGTGATAGGCGCCAATAGGCGTGCTGCCCGTCGCCAAGCCCAGCACGCAATCGGGCTTGAGGATGACCTGCGCGGAGATGATGTTCGCCGCCTTGCGACTCATATCTGCGTAGTCGCGCGCCTTGACGATCTTGAACATAGGACCCCTTCCAACAACTGTCCGAGCGGGCGGCGCCCGCCTTGCTACCAAGATCCGCTACATGCGAGCGGTGATGAGCTTCTCCAGCTCGCCGACCGTGTTCCCCACCTTGCCCTTGATGCTCGAGAACTCCGCGGCGTTGCACACGAGGATCGGCGCGGTGAGGTCGTAACCCTCGCGCGTGATGGCGTCGCGGTCGAACTCGATGAGCACGTCGCCCTTCCGCACGGTATCGCCCACGGAGGCGTGCACGGTGAAGTACCGCCCCTCGAGCTTCTCCGTATCGAGCCCGATATGCACGAGGACGTCGAGCCCCTCGTTCGTGTGGAGCGCGACGGCATAGCCGCTCGGGAAGATCGCCTTCACCTTCGAATCGGACGGGGCGACCACCTTGCAGCCCGTCGGCTCGATGGCGACGCCCTCGCCCAGCGAACCGGACGAGAAGACCGGGTCGCGGACGTCGGAGAGCGGGATGACCTTTCCGGCGAGGGGCGAGAGCAGCACGCTGCTGCGCCCGTGGATGCCCAATGAGTTGAGAAGCGACTTGATCATGTCTTCCTTACAAGCCAACGTGCTCGACCAGACGATGCACGACGGGACATGCCATGTGGTATATCGTACACCCAAATGCGCCCGGAACGAACGGGGCGCGCGGGTGCGCCGATGCGAGGCCGGTACAAAAAGAGCCCGCCACGAAGGCGGGCTCCAAAGATGCAACTCGTGCAGCAGCGATTAACGCTTGGAGAACTGCGGAGCGCGGCGAGCCTTCTTGAGGCCGTACTTCTTGCGCTCGACCACGCGGGCGTCGCGGGTGAGGTACCCGGCACGCTTGAGGTCGGCGCGGTAGTCGCCGGCGTTCAGCAGGGCGCGCGCGATACCGAGGCGCAGCGCACCGGCCTGGCCGGAGATGCCGCCGCCATCGCAGAGGGCGATGACGTCGAAGGTGCCCATGGTGTCGGTCACCTTGAAGGGGGCGAGGGCGCCATCGAGGAGCTGCTGACGGCCGAAGTACTCGGCGGCGTCGCGCTTGTTGATGGTCACCTTGCCGGTACCGGGAACGAGACGGACACGGGCCACGGCGTTCTTGCGGCGCCCGGTGCCCTGATAGACAACGGTGTTCTCAGCCATAGCTTATGCCTCCAGCTCGATCTTCGTGGGGTTCTGCGCAGCATGCGGATGCTCGGGACCGGCGTAGATCTTCAGCTTGCCGAGCTGCTGGCGGCCGAGCGTGGTCTTCGGCAGCATGCCGCGGACGGCGCGCCGGACGACCTCCTCGGGATGACGCTCCATAGCAGTGCGGAAGCTCTCGGCCTTGAGGCCACCGTTGTACCCGCTGTGGCGATAGTAGGTCTTGTGGTCGGCCTTGTTGCCGGTAAGCTGGACCTTATCGGCGTTGATGACCACCACGAAATCGCCGCAGTCGGAATTCGGCGTGAACTGGGGCTTGTTCTTGCCGCGCAGGATCATGGCGATCTGCGTGGCCAAGCGGCCCAGCACCTTGCCCTCGGCATCGATGAGGACCCAGTTGCGGGCAACCTCACCCTGCTTGGCGTAGTGAGTCGACTTCTGAATCACTTGACTCCTCCATGTACCGTACGTGTCTTACAGAGATTCACGGGGCTCTGCAAATGACTGTAGAAGTATACCGCGTTGAGCTGCGGGGTCAACCGGATTTCTCAGACTCTCCGCATCAGGTGGGACGGGGCGTTCGGGGCGAGCGAATGCGCGGGGTGGCAGGCCGCACGAGGGCGACGCGCCGGCGCTCGCGGCAGGTCGCGTGCACTCGCAGCAGGTCGTGGCAGGTCGTGGCTGCTTGCGTGCACTCGCGGCAGGTCGTGGCCGCTTGAAGGCACTCACGGCGGCTCGCGATCTCCCGCGGGCACTCGCGCGCACGCGCGGCGGCTCGTGGCCGCTTGCAAGCACTTGCAGCAGGCGCTCGCCGCCCCTTCCAGTAATCCCTTCCGGAGCGTTCTCTCCCTTAGGAGCCAAAACCGAGCATGTTTCTCCGCAAAACTTGCTTCTTTTTGGCTCCCAACCCTTCTTTTTGCTTCTTTTTGGCCCCTAACCCTTCTAGCTCCTTCATTTTTGCTCCAGACCCTTCCCGCGGCCGCATGTAGTCAGGCGCGGGTCGATGCCACGGTCCCTCGTTCGCGCGCCTCCCTCATCCCTGCCGGCTCAATCGCAACGCGATGCCGTGGCGCCCTCGCCGGAGCCCTTCCCTCGCCCGCGCGGGCGCGCATGTCCCCTCGGGCGCGTATCATGGATGCACGCGAACACCCTCTGAGCGATCGGGGGCACCATGAGCAAGCGAATCGAGCACCATATCTCGCAGCTTCTCGATGAGGCCGAGCAACGCGGCGCATGCCTCGCGAGCACCGACCCCTCCCTGCGCCGGCACCTCATGAAGCGCGTCAGGCAGCGCGCGCTTATCCGCCCGTTTCGCTCGCTCTACATGCGCGCGGGCACCTGGAAGCAGCTCTCACTCGACGAGCGCGCCCTCCACGTTCTCCGCGGCCTGCAGGCGCTCCATCCCGATTGGGTCTTTTGCCACGATTCCGCCGCCATTGCCTGGGGGCTCCCCCTGCCGGCGGAGCGGACGCGCGCCGTCCACGTCGCCTCGACCACGCATGCCCGGGGCAACACCCCGAAGACGCTCGTATATCACAAGTTCGCTGACGGCATCCCCGTGGCCACGGCGAACGGCATCCGCGTGACACCGTTCATCGAGACGGTCTATGACGTGCTCGCCCGCTCGATCTTCCCGGTGGGCCTCGCCGTCGCCGACCGCGCCCTGCGCCTCTGCGCGCCCACCGCCACGAACGCGTCCACGACGGCGCGGCAACTCAAGGCAGGCTTGCGCGAGCTGGGGACGCGCCATCGAAACGCGCGGCGCGTCGCGGGCGTCATGGGATATGCGAGCCCGCGCAGCGAGAGCTGGGCGGAATCGGTCGCGCGCGCCCTCATGATCATCCACGGCTTCGCGTCTCCCCGGCTGCAGGTCCCGTTCGACAACCCCCTCGAGTCGGGCAAGACGTTCCGCGTCGACATGCTTGTCGACCGCGCGGATGGCACGAACGTCATCATCGAGGTCGACGGCATGCTGAAATACGAGGACAAGCGCCTGCTCCAGGGCGAGACCTCGGCGCGCGTGCTCGCGCGGGAGCAGCACCGCGAGGCGGCGCTCACGCTGTTCCGCATGCCCATCGTCCGGCTCTCCTACCCCGACCTCATGGACAGTGCCCGCTTCATCCGAAAGCTCGAGGCGTACGGCGTGCCCCGAAGCGACGCCGCGGCCCAGGCCGTCAGTGCGCTCGGGCGCTCCGCGCCTGGCACGGCCCTCGGCTTCTGCCTCGTCCACATCTCGGACGATGTGATCGCCCGGCAGCTCGCCCAGCGGGATGCGCGGGCGCCGCGCGGCGATTCCCCCGCGGACGAGCTCAAAGATACGCGCCACTGACGCGAAAGGAGCCAAAAAGAGGCATGTTTCCAAGCGAAAACGTCCTCTTTTTGGCTCCCAAGCTGAAGCATGCGAGCGGGCGATGCAGCTCGCCATGGATGGGAACGGGCGCGGCGGCCCGCCATGCATGCGAACAGGCGCGACCCGCCCCGCACCATGCATGTGCGAGGCCGCGGCGCCCCGCCCGCGACCATAAGCGCAGCCGGGCTCGTCCCACAGCACGACGGCGGGCATCACCCCGTGTTCTGGAGGCCGGCGGAGACGCCGGTCACGGTCGAGAGGATGAGCGCGAGCAGCTCGGCCTTCTGCTCCTCGGCGAGCTCCTCCTGCTGCGCGCGCACCACGCGCAGCGCACGCACCTGCGCGAGCGACAGCGCGTCCACGTAGGGGTTGCGCACGCGCACCGCGCGGCCGAGCACGTGCCGGTGCTCGAGCGGCCAGGCGTCGCCCACGATGGCGAGCGTCCAGCGGCGCGTGAGCTGCATCTCGTCGTAGACCTTGCGCGCGAGGTCCTCGCGGTCACCGAGCGCCAGGTACATCTTGGCGATGCGCCCGTCCGTCTTGGCGATGGACATCTCGATGTTGTCGATGAACGTCGTGAAGAGCGGCCACTCGCGGTACGCCCGCTGCAGGAGCTCCAGGTCGCCCAGGGTCTCGCAGGCCGTGCCCAGGCCGTACCACGCGGCGAGGTTGATGCGCGCCTGCGACCACGAGAACACCCAGGGGATCGTGCGCAGGTCGTCGAGCGACTGCGCGCCCAGGCCGCGCTTGGCGGGACGCGAGCCGATGGGCAGCAGGCCCACCTCGGTGAGCGGCGTCACGGTCGAGAACCAGGGCGCAAAGCCCTTGGTGTTCAGCAGGTCGAGGTAGCGCTCGTGCGAGGCGCGGTTGAGTGTGGAGGCCATGTCCGCGTAGCGCTCCGTGGTCTCGGTGTTCAGGCGCTCCACGGAGGGCGCGGAGTTGAGCAGGGTCGCCGCCGCGACGCTCTCGATGTGCCGGCGCGCCAGCAGCGGGTTGCCGTAGCGCGCGAAGATGACCTCGCCCTGCTCCGTGACCTTGAAGAAGCAGTTCACCGAACCCTTGGGCTGCGCGAGCACCGCGCGGTTCGCGGGGCCGCCGCCGCGGCCGACCGCGCCGCCACGACCGTGCATGAGCACGAGGTCGATGTCGTGCGCCTCCGCCCACGCGGCGATGCGCGCCTGCGCGGAGTGCAGCGCGAGCGTGGCCGTGGTGGGGCCGGCGTCCTTCGAGGAGTCGGAGTAGCCGAGCATGACCTCCATGCGGCGGTTCGTCTGCGCGAGCCGCGCCTGCACGGCGGGCAGCTCGAGCATCTCGTCGAGCACGTCCACGCAGCCCTCGAGGTCCTCGAGCTGCTCGAAGAGCGGGATCACGTCGAGCGCGGGCACGTCCTCCGCATGCGCGAAGGCCAGGTTCGCGAGCTCGTAGACATCGGCCACGTGCTGGGCGCTCTTGGTGAACGAGATGATGTAGCGGTGCGCCATCTTCTCGCCGTAGCGCTTCTGGATGGAGCCGATGGCGCGGAACGTGTCGAGCACCTCGCGCGTCATGGGCGCGAGCTCGCCGTGGATGCCGTGCTCGCGGATGTCTGCCAGGGCGCGCTCGTGCACGAGCGAGTGCTGGCGGAACTCCATCTCCACCATGTGGAAGCCGAAGGTCTCCACCTGCCAGATGAGCGTCTGCACGGGGCCGTACGCGGCACGGGGCGCGCCCGCCTGCGCGAGCGAGCGCTGCACGACGCGCAGGTCGGCCAGGAACTCGTCGGCGCTGCGGTACATGGTGTCGGCGTTGCGGCGCACGGTGGCGGCCAGGCGGTCGGCCATGACGAGCATCACGGCGCGGTGCGGCTCGAGCGCGGAGATGGCGCTCGCGCGTGATGTGAGCACCTCGCTCATCTCGACCTGGTGGTTCCACAGGTTGAGCAGCTCATCCGAGGGCTTGGTGTGCTCCGCCTCGAGCGTGAGGTTGCGGCCCACGCGGCGGCACTTCCGCTCGAGCGCCTGCACCATGTGCGTGGCGAACTTCGCGGCGACCTCGCGCGAGACCTTCGCCGTGACGTTGGGGTTGCCGTCGCGGTCCGAGCCGATCCAGCTGCCGGGGTGGAAGAACGCCGGGCACACGGGCGGCACCGAGCCGGCGTACTCGCCGAGCACCCAGTCGTCGAAGCGGCGGTACACCTCGGGCACGGTGTCGAAGAGCGTATTGTCGAAGATGTCGATGATCGTGTCGGCTTCCTCGATGGGCGTCGGCTTCTTGGGCGCCGTCGGGCTCGTGCGCACGAGGGCGTCGATCTCCTGCAAGAGGTGCCGCTCGTTCTCCACGAGCGCCGAGCCGCCCAGGTTCGCGTGATCGGCGAGCAGCCGCGAGATGCGGCGGATCTTGCCCTCGACCGCGCGGCGGCGCGCCTCGGTGGGATGCGCCGTGAACACGGGGTGGAACTCGAGCGTGGAGAGCAGCTGCGTGGCGGGGCCGCCGCCGAGCTCGCGCACGAGCTGGTCGTAGGCCACGGTGAGCTCGTTGGTGGGATCGACGGCGGCGTCGATCGACACGGCGCGCTCGCGCTCGAGGAGCGTCTCCACGCGGTAGTGCTCCTCCGAGAGGTTCGCGAGGTGGAAGAACGACGTGAACGCGCGCACCACGACCTGCGCATCGTCGAGCGAGAGCCCGTCGATGAGGGCGACGGCGTCGCGGAACGCGGCGGCGCTCGGCCCCGGGCCGGTCGGGATGCCCTGGGCGTCGGTCTCCTCGCCCGCCGCCATGCCGCCGGGATCGCCCTCGTTGGCATGGATCACGCTGTTGAGCAGGCGGTCGAACAGGTCGCAGATATGCGGGTCGTAATCGCGCAGCACCGAGCGCTCCAGGCGCAAGAACAGCGCCAGGCTGTCGCGCAAGCGCTCGGGCAGCTCGATCTCGGCGTAGCTCTGGAATACCGCGTCGGTATCCATCGCGCCGAGCTTGTGCCCCTGATGGCTTGCCTCTCTTTCGGTCATGGTACCTCCTCCATGGGAAATGGTGTCAGTCACCTATCTGTCACGCGGTCTGCAGGCGGGAGCGCACCGCGGCGGCGACCTCGTCGCGCGGCACGAGCGCCTCGTCGTGCGTCGTCATGTCGCGCAGGCGCACGGCGCCCTGGGCGAGCTCGTCGCCGCCCACGACGGCGATGAGCGCGCAGCCGAGCTTGTCGGCCTGCTTGAACTGGCTCTTGAGCGATCGTCCCTGATAGTTCGCCTCGCAGCGGATGCCTTCGGCGCGCAGCTCGTGGGCGATCGAGAACACCGCGTCGCGCGTCTCATCGCCCGCGTTCGCCACGTAGATACTCGGCGCGACCTCGTCGGCCATAGAGACGCCGAACGCCTCGAGGGCGAGCAGGGCGCGCTCGAAGCCCACGGCGAAGCCCACGCCGGGGGTCGGCTTGCCGCCCTCGAGCTCGACGAGGCCGTCATAGCGCCCGCCGCCGCCGATGGAGCCCACGCCGGCGCCCGGCGCCTCGACCTCGAAGACCGTGCGCGTGTAGTAGTCGAGGCCGCGCACGAGCGTCGGGTCCTCCACATAGGCGATGCCGGCGGCGTCCAGGTAGCGCTTGACCTGCTCGTAGTGGTCGCGGCACGCGTCGCACAGCTCGTCGCGCATGAGCGGCGCGCCCTGCATGACCTCGCGGCAGTGCTCGTTCTTGCAGTCGAACGCGCGCAGCGGGTTGAGCTCGGCGCGCTCGCGGCACTCGTCGCACATCTCGTCCGCGTGGTCGAGGATGAACGAGCGCACGCGGTCGCGGTAGGCCGGGCGGCACGCCGGGTCGCCCATGGAGTTGATGAGCAGGCGGAGCTTCGAGAGGTCGAAGCCCATGCGCCGGTAGAGCTCCATGAGCATGATGATGCACTCGGCGTCGGCCGCCGGGTCGGGCGCGCCGAGCCACTCGATGCCCACCTGGTGGAACTGGCGCAGGCGCCCCTTCTGCGGGCGCTCGCCGCGGAACATCGCCTCGGCGTAGTAGAGCTTCACGGGCGAGCCACCCTGCGGCACGAGGTTGTTCTCCACCACGGAGCGCACGACGCCCGCCGTTCCCTCGGGGCGGAGCGCCAGGCGCTGCTTGGGCTTGAGCCCCGCATCCGTCCCCTCGGCGAGCGCGCGCTCGAGGTTCGCGCCGGAGAAGACGCGGAACATCTCCTTGCGCACGACGTCCGTCGACTGGCCGATGCCGTGCACGAACACGTCGAGCTGCTCGATGGCCGGCGTCTCGATGGGCTCGAAGCCGTACGGCTCGAACACCTCCGCCGCGATGCGCTGCATGCGCTGCCAGGCGCGCATCTCGCGCCCCATGAGGTCGCGCGTACCCTCTGCCTTCTGTGCCTGCATAGTGCGCCCTTTCACCTTCTCTGATCCACCCGAATACAATGTAAAATAACCCCTGGGGTAATTTTACACCGAGCGTGGTACCGTTATGCCAGGTGTAAACATACCACGAGCAGAGGAAGCCCCATGCATCAGTTACGCAATGATTACAGCGAGGGCGCGCATCCGCGCATCCTGGACGCGCTCGTGCGCACGAACCTCGAGCAGACCGTGGGCTACGGCGCGGACGAGCACTGCGCGCGGGCGGCGGAGCTCATCCGGGCCGAGATCGGCCAGCCGGATGCGCACGTGAGCTTCGTCCCCGGCGGCACGCCCGCGAACATCCTCGCCATCACGGCGCTCACCGAGGAGTTCGAAGGGCCGCTCTGCGCGGCGGACGCCCACCCCACCGCGCACGAGACGGGCGCCATCGAGGCGCACGGGCGGCGCCTGCTCGCCACGCGCGACCCCTTGGGTCGGCTCACGTGCGCCGGCATGGAGCCCCTGTGGCAGGCGGCCTGCGCGATGGGCGCGGCCACCACGCGCCCCGGCATGCTCTACTTCTCGCACACGAGCGAGCTCGGCTACGTGTACACGCGCGCGGAGTTCGACGCCCTCTGCGACTGGGCGGAGGCGCGCGGGCTCGCGGTCTACGTGGACGGTGCGCGCATGGCGAGCGGCTGCACCGCGCAGGGCGGCGACCTCACCATCCAGCACATCGCCGCGCGCGCCGACGCCTTCACCCTGGGCGGCACGAAGAACGGCATGCTCTTCGGCGAGGCGCTCGTGCTGAACCCCCGCACCGCGCGCGGTCGGCGCGCCATCGAGCGCATCCCCTACCTCACGAAGCGCGCCGGGCAGCTCAGCGCCAAGGGCCGCGTCATGGGCGTGATGTTCGAGGCGGCCTTCGACCCCGCGACGCGCGACGAGACGGGCGCGGCGCTCTACTGGCAGATGGCGCGGCACGCGAACGCCATGGCCTGCCGGCTGGCCGCCGGGCTTACGGCCGCGGGGCTCGAGCCCGTCATCGAGACCACGGGCAACCAGCAGTTCTTCTGGGTCGAGCCCGAGGTGGCCGAGCAGCTCTCTGCCACCCTGGGCTGCGAGCTCATGGCGGGCGACGACCCTGCCGGACGCGGGCGCGTCATCGTGCGCTTCGTGACGAGCTGGGCCACGCCCGAGGCGGGCATCGACGAGGCCATCGCGTTCGCGCAGGGGCTCTAGGAGGCGGGGCGCGGCAGGCGGATGAGCAGCCGGGAAGCACGCCCCGCAGCCGCCGCGCCAGCGCGCACCTCGTCCCGCGCACGCCCTCACGCCGCAAAAAACGAGGCGGAAGCCCACCTGGAGCTTCCGCCTCGTCTGCGTTGCAAACCCTCTGTGCAGCCCGCGGGCACGCCCGGCGCCGCGCGCCTTAGGGCACCTGGGCGACGTACACGACGTTCGTCGAGACTTCCTTGCCGTTGTACTCGACCTTCACCGCCGGGTCGCCGGCCGTCACGACCACGAGGTCGCCCTGCTTGGCGATGCCCGTCATCTTGGCCTCGACCATGGCGTTGTCCACCACGTAGGCGAGGCTGCCCACCGAGCGGCCGGAGAGCATGGGCTCGACGCCCCAGTACACGGTCATCTTCGTCACGGCCCACTCATTCGGCGTCACGGCCTGGATGGGCAGGACGGGGCGGAAGTTCGAGACGAGGCGCGCGGAGCGGCCGGAGTTCGTGGGCGTGAGGATCGCCTTGGCGCCCACGTTGAAGGCCGTGGTCACCGCGGAGAGACCCACGGCGGCGTTCACGAGGTTGCGGCCGGGGACGATCGCCTCGAAGTCGAACGGCTTGTGCTCGGGCATTGTGGCCTCGGTGGTGAGCGCGATCTGCGCCATCATCTTCACGGCCTCGAGCGGGTACTTGCCGGCCGCGGACTCACCGGAGAGCATGGTGGCGTCGGTGCCGTCGTCGATCGCGTTCGCCACGTCCGTGACCTCGGCGCGCGTCGGGCGCGGGTTGCGGATCATGGAATCGAGCATCTGCGTGGCCGTGATGACCGGCTTGCAGGCGGCGTTGCACTTGCGGATGATCTCCTTCTGGATGGTGGGGCACACCTCGGGCGCGACCTCGACGCCCAGGTCGCCGCGGGCCACCATGATGCCGTCGGACTCCTTCAGGATCTCATCGAAGTGGTAGACCGCGAGCGCGCACTCGATCTTCGGGAAGATGTCGACGTGCTTTCCGCCGTTCTCGCGGCAGAGCTTGCGGATCTCGCGCACGCCCTCGGCGTCGCGGATGAACGACGCGGCGATGAAGTCGATGCCCTCCTCGAGGCCGAAGAGGATGTCGGCGCGGTCCTGCTCGGTGATGCTTGGCAGCGACAGGTGCGCGTTCGGGACGTTCACACCCTTCTTCTCGCCCAGGCTGCCGCCGTTCTCGACCGTGCAGTAGATGTCCTGGCCCTCGATCTTGTCGACCGTGAGGCCGATGAGGCCGTCATCGATGAGGATCGTGCCGCCCACGTGCACCTCGCGCGGGAGCTCGAGGTGGTCGAGGTAGAAGTGCTCGGAGGTGCCCAGGAGCTCCTCGCTCGTCTCGGCGGCGGTCACCACGACCTTGGAGCCGGTCTCGAGCTGCACCTTGCCGTGGCCCTCCAGGAAGCCCGTGCGGATCTCGGGGCCCTTCGTGTCGAGGAGGATGCCGACGGGGATGCCGAGCTCGTGCGAGATGCGCTTCACGCGCTCCATGCGCTCGTGGTGCTCCTCGTGGCTCCCGTGGCTGAAGTTGAAGCGGGCGACGTTCATACCCGCGAGGATCATCTCGCGCAGGATGTTCTCGTCATCGCACGCCGGTCCCATCGTGCACACGATCTTGGTGCGTTTGTTCATGCATGCCTCCATCTCGGTCCACCTTCGAAATCGCGCTCCTATACGACACATCGCACTCCAGTCTAGCAAAGGTGTCGGCGAATCGCGGCAACCCCTGACGATTGCCTAACAAAATGCAGCATGAGGGAAACAATATTGCCCTGATGCGGGCATGGAGGGCGGCCATGCGGAGCGTGGTGCCGCGTGATGCGTGGTACCCTAGCACCCGGTATCGGGTTGATAGACGGGGGTATCCAATGGAGCTGCTCAAGGAATTCTGCGCCGAGAACATGGCGCGCGTGCCCGCCGCGATCGAGGCGGGGGCGCGGCGCATCGAGCTCTGCGACAACCTGGCGGTGGGCGGGACCTCGCCGAGCGCGGGCGTCATCGCGGGCGCCGTGGCGTGGTGCCGGCCGCGGAACGTCGCCGTCATGGCGATGGTACGGCCGCGCGGCGGGGATTTCGTCTACACGGGTGCCGAGCGCGACATGATGCGCCTCGATGCGCGCGTGGCACGGGCGCTCGGCGTGACGGGTGTGGTGTTCGGCTGTCTCACGGGCGACGCGGAGACGGGCTACCGGCTCGACGACGCCTTCTGCGCCGAGCTCGTGGCGCTCGCCAAGGCGCCGCTCGCGCAGGCGGACGCGCTCTTCCCGGGAGCAGCGACCGAGCCCGTCGCGGTCACCTTCCACATGGCCTTCGACGAGCTCGACACCGCCGAGCAGCTGCGCGCGATCGACGTCCTGGCGGGCCTGGGGGTGGAGCGCATCCTCACCCACGGCGGACGCGCGGGCACGCCCATCAGCGCGAACTATGCGCGCCTGCGCGAGCTCATCGCGTACGCGGACGGGCGCATCACCATCCTGCCCGGCGCGGGCATCACCTTCGAGAACGTGGACGAGGTGGCGCGCGAGCTCGGCGTGACGGAGTGCCACGGCACGAAGATCGTGCGCATCGGGTAGCGGCGGCGCGCCCCTCATACTGCGGCGGCGAACAACCGCGGCATACAGCAGCAGCCGGGTGGATGCGCGCGATCGGCATCCACCCGGCTGCTTTGCGTTGGCTCTTGGTGCTTGTGGGCCAAAACTGAGCAGTTTTCAGCCTGAAATGTGCTCGCTTTTGGCTCCTAAGGTGCCTGGTGCGGCGTTTCGGCTGCCTGACGCGACCCTTAGGACGCCCGGCACAGGGTTTCGGCCTCCCGTTCCCGTGCCCTGCTTACGCGCGACCCACGGAACCGAGGTTCTCCATGCGGACCTTCACGATGTTCGTGATCTCGGCCATACCCTGCTTGGCGGGCTTCTTCGGGTCGAACACGCCCGGGTTCTCGGCCATGAACGCCATGTAGCCCTTAGTGTAGGCCTGGCGCAGCTCGGTGGCGTAGTTCACCTTGCAGATGCCGTTCTTCACGGCCTCGGCCACCTGCTCGTCCGGCACGCCGGAGGTGCCGTGCAGCACGAGCGGCACGTCCACGGCGGCGCGGATGGCCTTCACCACGTCCTGCTCGATGTGCGGGGTCTCGGTGTAGACGCCGTGCGCGGTGCCCACGCCGATGGCGAGCGAGGTGCAGCCGGTGCGCTCGACGAACTCGCGCGCCTCGTCCGGGTCGGTGTAGGGGTTCTCGCCCTCGACCGCCGGGCCGTCGTCCTCCTTGCCGCCGACCTTGCCGAGCTCGGCCTCCACGGGCACGCCCATGGCGGCGCCCACCGCGGCGACGGACTTGGTGAGGGCGATGTTGTCCTCGAAGGACTCGTGGCTGCCGTCGATCATGACGGAGGTGTAGCCCACGCGCAGCGCCTGCATGCAGCGGTCGAAGCCGTCGCCGTGGTCGAGGTGGAGGGCCACCGGCACGCTCGCGCGCGCGGCCGCGGCGCTCACCATGCCGTAGAAGTAATCGAGGCCGGCGGTCTTGATGGTGCCGGGCGTCGTCTGCATGATCACGGGCGACTTCGTCTCCTCGGCGGCAGCGAGCACCGCCATGACGAACTCGAGGTTCTCGACGTTGAAGGCACCGACGGCGTAGTGGTTCTTCTGCGCGTCGAGCAGCATATCCTTAGTCGTAACGAGCATGGTGTCTCCTCTCCTCTGCCCGCGGTACGCCTGCACCCCGGGCTGACCGATGGCTCTATTTTAGGGGGTTACCTGCATGAATCCAGAGCCGAGTTATCGGCGTGCGGGCGAAAATGGCAAGCAAACGCAGACGATGCGCACGGCCGGATGGGACGCGGCGCGCCCGGGTGCTTCCGCTTTGCAGCGCGGACGTCGGCCGATCGCTCGAAACTTTCCAAAGGAAAGCAAAGACAATGTGCTACCTTATCTTTAACGATAGAAAAGACAACATCGTTTCTTCACATTAGTGGTCGAGGCGACTTGTCGGGACGGCGCCGCTCGCTGCGGCACGCGTCGAAAAGGAGCTGAGCGCGGCGCGCGCCCGGCACCCACCGAAGCCGCCCCCGTACCGCGCCCGCCGAACGCAGAGGAGAATGCATGCCCACCATCCCCCACGCAACGCCCGAGGAGCGCCAGGCCGCCATCCTCTCCATGCTCGCGGAGTCGGCGTCGGTGCAGGTCGCGCAGATCTCGGAGGCCTTCGGCGTGTCCCGCGTCACCGCCCGCGCCGACCTTGACGCCCTCGCCCGCGCCGGTAAGCTCCGCCGCACGCACGGCGGTGCCATCTCGCTTTCCAAGACGCTTACCGTCTCAATCCAGGACAAGCGCGTGAACGTGAACGCCGAGGCGAAGCAGGCCATCGCACGGGCGGCCATCGGCTTCGTAAGCGACGGCGAGTCGGTGCTCGTCGATTCGGGCACCACCGCGCTCGAGTTCGTCCGCGCGCTCGCCGCACAGCATACCGGCGTCACCGTCGTGACCGACGATTTCAGCATCGCGGATTACATCGACCGCTCCGCGCCGTCGCTCGAGGTGATCATCCTGGGCGGTAGCCTGCGCAAAGGGCACCGCTACATCACGGGGCCGCTTACCCTGCGCATGCTCGAGATGCTCCACCCGGACAAAGCGTTCATCACGCCCACCTCGTACGTGCCCGGCCGCGGCCTCATGACGAACAACCAGGAGATGGCCGAGCTCAAGCGCTCGTTTCTCACCTGCGCCAAGGAAACCTATGTGCTCATGGACGCCTCGAAGATCGACGCGCCGGGGCTTCTGTGGTTCGGCACGCTCGAGCAGGTGGATACGATCATCATGGACGCCGACCCGAACGGCATCGTCGCCGCTGAGGCCGAGGAGGCGGGCAGCCGGCTCCTTATCGCATGAGCGGTAACCCGAAGCCCGGCGAAACCTGGCATCGGGCTACCGCCCAGCACAACCGTTAGACCTCGGCGACCTCGACCGAGGCGTAGACCTCGTCCCACTTGTCCATGACGAGGTGGCCGGTCTGCGAGTCCATGGCGTTGAGCTTGCCGCAGGTGTTGCCGCAGGCGAGCACCGCGACGTCGTCCATGCCGGCGGCGATGGCGTGCGCGAAGCCCGCGACCGTCGAGTCGCCGGAACCGGTGGCGTTCACCGCTTGGATGGGCGGCGTGGTGACGCGGTAGCGGTGCCCGTCGTGGAAGGCCACGGAGCCGGCGGCGCCCATGGTCACGACGACCCACGCCACGCCCTGGAAGCGCGGGTCGGCCGCCACGGCATCGCCGAGCGCGGCGGCCTCGTCCGTGGTGAAGACGGTGCCCAGGAGCGCGTTGATCTCGGTGAGGTTCGGCTTCACGAGCGTGGGCTTCACCTCCGCGGCGAGCGCGGCGTCGAGCGCAGCGCCCGAGGTGTCGAGCAGCACGGGCTTGCCGGCGCGCACGGCCGTTTCCACCATGCCCGCATAGCACTCGGCCGGCACGCCCTTGGGCAGGCTGCCCGAGATGGTCACGCAGTCGGCCTGCTGCACGAGCTCGGCATAGTTCGCGAGGAACGCCTCGAGCTCCTCAGTGCTCACGGTAGGGCCGCTCTCCAGAAGCTCCGTCTGGTTGCCGTCGTGCAGCAGCGCGATGCACGTGCGGCTCTCGCCCGCGATGGGCGTGAAGCGGTGCGGGATGCCGTCGGCGTCCATGAGCTCGCCCAGGTACGCGCCCGCGTGCCCGCCCAAAAGCCCCGTCGCCAGCACGTCGTCGCCCAGCTGCACGAGCACACGGCTCACGTTGAGCCCCTTGCCGCCCGCCGTCTTCTGCGGCGTCACGCGGTTCACGTCGTCGATCACCAGGTGCTCGACCTCGTAGCGCGTGTCGATCGACGGGTTCATGGTCACGGTGAGAATCACGGTACCCTTCCTTTCCAAGCGCGCGGGGCGCCCGGCGATGCGCTCGCGCCCGCCGCGCCCCCGCCTCAAACCCCGCTAGTACTCCGCGAGCCTGTCCTTGAACTGATCGAGCAGGCGCTGGTTGAACTCCGGGCCGCCGTCCACGTTCGCGCTCATGTAGAGCGGCGGCACCACGCCGCGCTCGAGCAGGATGTCGAGCGACTCCATCACCACGCAGTCGAGCAGCAAACAGCCGGTGTAGAGTGACGTGCCGCCCACCTTCGTGGGGATGCCCTCGACCTCGAGCGCCGCGTCGCCGAAGGAGCTCTTGTTGTCGAGCACCACGTCGGCGCACTCGAAGAGGCGCTTGCCGCTCTTGCTGCGCGACGTGCCCGCGGCGGAGACCTCGCGCGCCGTCACGGCGATGACGGGGATACCCGCCTCCTGCGCGTGCATCGCGAGCTCCACGGGCAGGGGGTTGCGCCCGGAGTTCGAGATGAGCACGAGGCAGTCCTCCGGGCGCACGTCGAGCTTGAGCCAGAACTGGTCGCCCACGCCGTCGAGCATCTCGTAGATGCCGAGCGCCGGCTCGCGCACGATCTTCGTCTGGATGTAGCCGCCCGCGCGGCCGCAGATCTCGAGCGCGTTGGCATGGCTGTGGCCCGAGCCGAACGCGCGGATGATGCCCCCGCGCTCGATGACATCGGCGAAGATCACGGCGGCCTGGTGGATGGCCTCGTCCTGGCCGTCCGTCACCTCGTCGAGGCGGCGGATGATCTCGGCCTTGAAGCGCTCAGCGGTCTTGAGCACGGTTTCCTCCTTCATAGGGCGGCGGCACGAGAAGCGCTCCTTGTCGCGCCGCCGCTAAGCCTGTCCCCAAATATGGCAAAAGGTAACGTTTTGAACCCGTCCCTTAATGAACCAGGGTGCCGCCGACGTAGGTCGCGGCGAGCGTCATGTCGGCGTTGAAGACCGTGAGGTCGGCGACGCGGCCGGGCTTGATGGAGCCGCACACGTCGTCGATGCGCGCCGAGCGCGCGGCGACCTCGGTGGCCATGCGGATGGCCTGGTCGGCGGTCACGATCTGCCAGTCCACCATGTTCTTCACACCCTTGGCGAGCGTGAGCACCGAGCCCGCGATGGAGCCCGTGGTGCCGTCCTCGTTGAGCAGGTAGCAGAGGCCCCCCTTCATGACCACGGGCAGGCCGCCCGACACGTACTCGCCCTCCGGCATGCCGCCGCAGATGAGGCAGTCCGTGATGGGCACGCAGTGCTGCCAGCCCTTGGCGTCCACGAGCGCCTTCACGGCGGCGGGCACCACATGCTTGCCGTCGACGATGATCTCGGCGTACGTCTCGGGCGTGGTCATGGCGCAGCCCGTCACGCCCGGGTCGCGGTGGTGCAGGCCGCGCTGGCCGTTGTAGGTGTGGACGAAGCACGTGGCGCCGGCGTTCACCGCGGCGAGCGACTCGTCGTAGGTCGCGTCGGAGTGCCCGATCGCGGTCACGACGCCCTTCGCGTCGAGGGCGGCGATGTAGTCGGCCGCGCCCTCCTTCTCGGCCGCGAGCGCGCTCTTCTTGATGCGCCCGCCGGCGGCCTCCTGCCAACGGTCGAACACCTCGACGTCCGGCGCGATGAGGAAGGCAGGGTTCTGCGCGCCCACGTGCGCCTCGGTGAAGAACGGCCCCTCGAGGAAGATGCCGCCGATGCGGGCACCCGGGAAGTCGTCCGCGCGCGCCTCGTCGGCCGCGGCGATGGCGGCGCAGGCGCGCTCGATGTCCTCGGGCGACTCGGTGAAAGTCGTGGGCAGCCACGTGGTGGTGCCGGCCTGAGCGAGCGCGATGCTCGAATCGTCGATGCTCGCGGGGTCGCAGTCCGTGGTGGCATGGTTATGGAAGCCGTGGATGTGCGTGTCCACGAGGCCGGGGGCAACCGTCGCGCCCGGGTACTCGACGATGTCGCATGCGGGGGCCTCGGCCGACCACGAGCCGAACACGCCGTCCTCGATGGTGAGGTACCCGCCCTGCATGGTCGCGCCCGGAAGCACGAACCTATCGGCGGAGATGGCGAACTTCATAGCGAACTCCTCTCGGAAGGTGAAACTCCGGTGATACCTTGGTGCCCGGCACCTCGGCATCGCCCGATGCGCGGTGATAAAAAGGTGTCTGACACCAAATTATCACCGCGGCAACTATGATGCGTTACGCCTCGAACTCGTGGATGATGACGCCCTTCACCACGCGGTTCACGGTGCCGGTGGGGCTCGGCGTGTCGGGGGTGTTGCCCACGCGCACGGAGTTGAGGAGCGAGACGGCCTGGGCCACCATCACGAACGGCAGCGCGAGGTAGGCCTCGGGCAGCGCCTCCTCGCCGGAGAAGGTGAAGGACTCGCCCGCAAAGAGCTCGCCGGCGTCCTGCTGGATGGCGATGGTCTTCTGCGCGATCTCGTCGCCCGCGATCTCGTTCAGGATGTCGAGGTCGTACTTGCGCGTGTAGGGGTCGTTCGACACGAACACGAACACGAGGGTCTTCTCGTCCACGAAGCTCTTCGGCCCGTGGCGGTAGCCCATGCAGCTGTCCCACGAGGTGGCCACGAGGCCGTGCGCGAGCTCGAGGATCTTGAGCTGCGCCTCCTGGGCGAGGCCCACGTAGGAGCCGGAGCCCAGGTACGTCACGCGGTTGAAGTCGCCCGCCAGGAAGGCCGCGACCTCGTCCTCGCGCTCCACGACCGTGCGGCCCAGGCGCGCGGCCTCGCGCACCCACGCGAGCTTCTGCTCGTCGGAGGCGGCGTCGAAGATGAGGGTCGTGAGCAGCGCCATGCAGCTGTAGCTGCCGGTCATGGCGAAGCCCTTGTCGTTCGCGCGCGGGATGAGCAGCGTGAGGGCGTCCGGGTCGCCGGCGCTCTCGACGGCGAGCTTGCCCTCGGGGGCGCAGGTGATGTTCAGGAACTTGATGTTCTTGACGTACTTGCGCGCCACGTCCACGGCGGCAAGGCTCTCGGGGCTGTTGCCGGAGCGGGCGAAGGACACGAGCACGGTGGGCTCGTCGGGGTTCAGGAAGTCGCGCGGGGCGGAGACGATGTCGGTCGTAGCGATGGGCTTGAAGTCGTACGTCGCGACGTCGCCGGCATGGCGGAGGTAGGGCGCCACGGTGTCGCCCACGTAATCCGACGTGCCCGCGCCGGTGAAGATCACCGACGTGCGGCCCTCGGCCATGGCGTTCGCCTCGGCGAGGAACGCCTCGATGGCCTCCTTGTTATCCGCGTAGATCTGGAACGTGTCCTCCCAGAGCTCGGGCTGCTGCTTGATCTCGGCGGTGGTGATGTCCGCCCCGAGCGCCTTCAGCTCCTCCAGGCCTTTCTCGAACATGGTTGGTACCCTTCTATCGTGCGCGCGCCCGGCAGCGAGCGCGCCGCCTACTCACCGCGATGGTGGTAGACCTTGTATTTGAACTGGTCTGCGCGGGCCACCGAGAGCGTGTACTCCACGATCTCGTTGCTCGCGTTATACGTGGTGCGGACGAGGTCGAGCACGGGCGCGCCCTCGTTGATCCCGAGCAGGTGCGCGTCCGCGGAACGCGCGATGCTCGCGAAGAACTCCTCCTCCGCCACCTTGATCTTCTCGTGGTAGACGCCCTCGATGATCTCGTAGAGCGGCATGCTCTCCAGAAGCGGCCGCTTGAGCGTGAGGAACTTGCGCATGGGCAAGTACGTGCGCTCGACCATCATGGGGATGTCGTCTGCGGAACGCAGGCGCTTGAGCTTGAAGAGCTTGTCGTTCTCGCGCACGCCCAGGTGGTCGGCGAGGTTCGCGTCGGCGAGGATCTCGCTGAACTCCAGGATCGTGGTATGCGGGACGCGCCCCATCTCGCGCATCTGCTCGGTGAAGCTGTACGACTGCATAAGGTTCGTCGTCTGCGCCGAGCGATCCGCGACGAAGGTGCCGCGGCCGTGCTGGCGGACGACGAGCCCGAGCTGCTCGAGCTCCTGCAGGGCGAGCCGAACCGTCGTGCGCGAAAGGCCATAGCGTTCCGAGAGCTCGCGCTCGGAGGGCATGAGGTCGCCCGGGCGGTACTCGTACTCGATCTTCTCGGACAAGATGTCGACCAGCTGGTCGTAGAGCGGCTGGCGCCGCATCGTTACCGCCATAGATTCGCCTCCCTCACGCGTGTTCCGAACACACATCGCTCCGATCGCGGAGCGGTCTTACATCTCATCGTCCTCGTCGTCGCCCATGGGCTCGAGCTTCTTGTGGCACACGCCCGCGGTGCCCACCGTGACGGCGGCCTCGGCAGTCTCCTCGGCGGTGGCGTAGGCGCCGCGCATGACGATGAGCTCGATGAGCATGGGCAGGTTCACGCCGGCGACGACCTCGACGTTGTCGATGACCTGGGACGCGAGCATGGACTGGTTGAACGGGGTGCCGCCGAGCAGGTCGCAGAAGACCACGACGCCGTCGCACTCCTCGCGCAGCTCGGAGATGGCGGCGCGCAGGTCGGCCGCATAGGTATCGGTGCTCGTGCCGTCGAAGGGAACGGCCTTGAACGCGGGCGTGTCACCCGCGACCATATCGACGGCGCTCTTCACGCCCAGCGAGAAGTTGCCATGGCCAGTGAGAATGAAACCGATCATGTTCGTGTCCTTTCCTACACACACGATTCCCCGCGGCGACCCCATCTGCTTGCATAGGGCGCGAGTGGTAACTGGTTACTACCAGCTATGCTAAATGGTGAAGGCGAATGGTCCCGCAAGCAGACCTAAGACGCATGCGCCCTCCTTACCGAACTCCGTTCGCCGCGCACCCACCCGGGCATCGCGCCCGCGCGGAACGCGCCGCGAACCTACTTGCCGTCCGCGGTCTCGGACGGCTCGCCGGGCTCCCCCTCCGCCTGCGCATCCTTCGGGCGCGGCATGGAGTTCTCGGCGATGAACTGCTTGAGGAGCCCCTCGTAGTAGCGCGCCTTCTCGCGGTTGCCGGCATTGCGGTACTGCTTCGCGATGAGCATGTACAGCTTCGCCCGCGCTTCCGGAGCGGCGGTATCCACGAGCTCCTCCATGCGCTCGATGCAATCGTGCCGATTGCCGAGCATGATGTCGTACGTGAGCTGCATATCCTTGACGACGGACTCGTCGCAGAGGCCCTTTGCTTGCTGGAGCAGCTCCTTCGCGCGCTTCTTGTCCTCGATGGACACGTAGTAGTTGAACGCGAGCGCCACCGTCTGCGCGAGGCGCTTCTTCGAGGACCGCATGCGCAGCATGAGCTCGATCATGCGGGTCGCCAGCTCGCGCTCGCCGCGCGCGTCATGCACCATGAACCGCCACTGGTACTGCCTGTACGTGGGGAACAGGATGCGCGGCAGCAGCTTGTTGAGCGTGTCGAAGCAATCGTCGAAGAGACCGGTCGCATAGAGCATCTCGACCTTCACCTCGTAGTAGCGGCGCAGAAGCGTCGTCGCCACGAAGTAGACGAGGAGAAAGATGAGAAAGACGATGACTTCTGGTCTCACGATGGAATACCTTCCCTTGCTTCTCGGCGCTCAAAGACGCCTGCCGGCGCAGTGCCATGATAGCGAAAAACGGGCGCGCACCTCTGGGAGAACGCGACGGAGCATATGCCCGCCTTGAGGAGCGCGCCCGTTTGCGACTCACGCAGAGCAAGACCCCGCCCGGCGCCCGGTTGCCCGGGTGCCGGGACGAGAACCTAGACTCCTTAGCCCTTGGCGATCCAGCCGAGGCCGCCGAGGACGATGGCCACGATGAGGACGATGAAGATCGCCTTGGTCGAGGTCATGCCCTTCTTGCCGAGGAGCCAGTACACGAAGCCGACGAGGGCGGCGGGCACGAGCTTCGGGCAGATCATGTTGGCGATGTGCTGGAGGTCGACGGTGACGCCACCCAGATCGATCGGGGCGGAGATCACGATGCCGACGTTGGTGGACACGAGGGCGCCCACCATGAACACGCCCATGACGGTAGCGGCGTCGGTGATGGCGTTGAGCTGGTCGCTCATCGTGGAGACGAGCTTCATGCCCTGGTCGTAGGCGACGTAGGTCTGCTTGCAGCGGAACCAGTCGACCACGATGTTCACGGCGATCCAGATGAAGATGCCGAGCGGGTTGCCGGCGGACGCCATGTTAGCGGCGAGCGCGCCGAAGATCGTCGGCAGCAGCGAGCCGAAGATCGAGTCGCCGATGGAGGCGAGCGGGCCCATGAGGCCGGTCTTCAGGGAAGCGACGGTCTCGAGGCTCTCCATGCCCTCCTCTTCCTCGATCGCCAGGTCGATACCGGTGATGATCGTGTTGAGGAAGTTGGAGGTGTTGAAGAACGGGGCGCAGTGGGTGCGCGCGGCGATCTTCAGCTCTTCGGTGTTGTCCCCGTAGATCTTACGGAGCTGCGGAAGGATGATCCACAGGTAACCGGTGTGCTGCATACGCTCGTAGTTCCAGCCAGCCTGGAAGCCGACGAGGTTGCGACGGTTGATCTGCTGGAAGTCGGCCTTAGTGAGCTTGTAGCCCGTGGTGCCGTTCGGAAGCTTAGAGCTCATCGTCGTCATCTCCCTCCACGGCGGCAGCAGCGGCGGGCGCAGAGGCGGCCGCCTTATTCTGCGTGTAGTAGATGTAGGCAAGCGCGAAGCCGATGAGGGCGATCGTCAGCATGGACAGCGAGTTGTAGTCGCCGCCGGTGATCTCCGCGTCCGTGATGGTAGCCACGGTCGAGAGGTCGCCGCTGATGCCCATGACGCTCGTGAACAGGGTGCCCAGGAGGGCGGCGATCACGAAGCCGAGGATCAGGTAGGCGATGTGCTTCTTGACGGGCAGGTAACGGAGCAGGATGGCGAAGCCCACGGCGGGCAGCGCGGCGCCCGCGACGGTCAGGCCAGCGCCGAGCCAGGCGAAGTCGCCGTTGAGCGCGGTGGTGATGGCCTCAACGACCGGCTGGCCGAAGGCGAGGGCCAGGAACACCGGGATCATGCGGCTGAGGCACCAAGAGACGGCACCGAGCCAGTAGTGGAAGTTGTACGAGTTCCAGTTCATGTTCTCGACGTCGGCATCGCACATGTGGCCGAAGAACGTGTTGGCGAAACGGCCGGCGATGTCGGTGTACACCAGGATGGCAGCCACGGGCACGCCCAGGGTCGCGAGCGCGAGCTCGGGATCCATGTGAGCGCTCACCGCGAACGCGGTCGCGATGAGGGTGCCGGAGTTGGCGTCGATACGGGACGCGCCACCGAAGGTGCCGACGCCCAGGATCGTCAGCTGCATCTGGCCGCCGATCAGAAGACCGGTGGTCATGTCGCCCATGATGAGGCCGGTGATGAAGCCGGAGAACACGGCGGAGCCGGCGCTGGAGTACCAGTGCAGCTCGTCCATGATCTGGAATCCGGCGTACGCCGTGAGCAAAATGATTTGCCACCACTGAATCATGGTTTTCCTCCTTCTACAGATACGAAACGATACGTTCCCACGCTATATACGGCCGCGCATCTCCCCTCGCGGCAGTAGCGCCAAAAGAAATTAGGCCGTGAACTTCTCGGGGTTGTTCTGCGGCGTGAGCTGGATGACCATGGGCACGCCCAGGGCCTCGAGCTCCTTGAGGGCATCGACGTCGTCCTGGCCGCAGTTGATGTTGCGGTTGTAGGACTTGACGATGTCCATGGAGGTGATGTTGCCGAGGATGATCTCGTCGAACTTCACGCCCGCCTTGACCATCTTGACGTAGGTCTCGGGCTTCTTGACGACGATGAACAGGCGCTGGGCGTCGTACTTGCCCGCGAGGATGTTCGCGCAGGCCTTCTCGGTGGAGAGCACCGAGAGCTTGCAGGTCGCCGGGGTAGCCATGCGGAGCACCTGCTTCTGCACGGCGTCCTCGCAGATCTGGTCGTCGACGACCATGAAGCGGCTCACCTGACGAGCGTTGCTCCAGAGGTTGCCGACCTGGCCGTGGATGAGACGGAAATCAACACGTGCGCCAACAATCATGTTACTCAACTCCTTCTTTGTCGAGCAGGTTGATGAGGGGCTCGGAGCGCAGGGAGATCGTGCTCTCGTACACGCCCTCGGTTTCGAACAAAACGAGCTCGTTCACGCCGGCGTGCGTGAAACCGTGCGGGACGAAGAGCGTCATGATGGGACCAACCTCCCAGAAGCGCCCGACGTTCACCCCGTTCACGAACGCGCAGCCCTTGCCGAAGCCCGTCGTGTCGATAAAGGTGTCAGCGGGTTCGTCGAGCGTGAACTCGAAGCGGTGGAAGGCGGGCTGGCCCTCCTCGAACCCGGCGGTGAAATCGATGCCGGAGATGTCGGTGAGCGGCAGGCAGCGCTGCTCCCACCCGGTGATGAAGTGCAGGTCCGCGCACACGCCCGTGCGGATGCCCTTGTGCTGCGTGTCGGCCAGGAGCTTGTGGCCGTAGCCCACGCGCCCCATGTTCTCCATGAGGATGTCCAGGCGGTTGCGCTCGGCGGGCAGGACGCACTTGATGTCCTCGCCGATGTGCTCCTGGTACTGCGTGGCCACGCAGGTGCCCTCCACGTAGACCTTCGCGCGGTCGCGGCCGTCGATGACGCGGATGCGCTCCTCGGCGTCCTCGGCGACGTCGCGCTCGATCGTCGTGGTGTAGAGCGTGTAGCCGTAGCTCTGGCCCAGGTCCTCCATGGTCTGGGGGTACTGGGAGCGCACGGGCTCGGACAGCGCGTCGAGCACGTTGAAGAGGCTCACGCGGCCGGTCGCGGGGATCTCCCCCACGGCGACGGCCTGCTTCACGAGCGGCTCGGCCGTCCAAGCGTCCGGGTAGAGCTCGCGCACCATGTCGCGCAGCTTGTACCACTTCTCGGTGGGGTTGCCCTCCTCGTTGAGCGGGGCGTCGTAGTCGTAGCTCGTGACCTGGTGGATGTCGTGGGTGTGCCGCGCGGAGCACGCGTTCATGAAGCCGAAGTTCGTGCCGCCGTGGAACATGTAGAGGTTCAGGCCGTCGCCGATCTCCAGGCACTCGCGCACGCAGGCCACGAGGTCGTCCGCGTCGCGGCGGATGACGTTCTCGCCCCAGCGGTTGAACCAGCCGTCCCAGAACTCCATGCACATGAGCGGCCAGTTCTTGCCGTGCTCCTCGTGGAAGGCCTTGAGGGCGGCGAGGTTCTCGGCCGAGCGGCTCCCGAAGTTGCCGGTGGCGAGGATGTCGTCGTCGATGAGCGTGCCGGCGCGCAGGCAGCCGCGCCACGGGCCGTCCGAGGTGCACAGCGGCACGTCGACGCCGCGCTCGACCATGAGGTCGCGGATGGCGCGGAGGTAGTCCTTGTCCTCGCAGTACGAGCCGTACTCGTTCTCGATCTGCATCATGATGATGTTGCCACCGTGCGTGATCTGGCGCTCGACGAGGATGGGCATGAGCTGGTCGTAGTAGCGGGCGACGTGCTCGAGGAACTTGGGGTCGCGCGAGCGCGGGCGCATGGTGCGGTCGCGCATGAGCCACGCGGGCAGGCCGCCCCACTCCCACTCGCCGCAGATGTAGGGCGAGGGGCGCGCGATGAACCAGAGGCCGAGCTCGGCGGCCTCGTCGATGAAGGCGGCGATATCGTTAAAACCGGTAAAATCGAAGACACCGGGCTCGGGCTCGATCGTGTTCCACGTAAAATACGCCTCGACCGTGTTGAAGCCCATGGCCTTCAGGTTGTAGAGGGAATGGCGCCAATCGGAGGGGTGCACGCGCACGGGGTGGATGGCACCCGAGAGAATCGTGAACGGCTCACCGTCGAGGTAGAACTTGTCACGTATCTCAAAGGTATGCATGTTCCCCCTAGCATTTGGCATGTTCGGCACTCGAACCCCTCTCTCGTCCTATCGGCATCGAGGGCAGCATCGTGCCTTCGTCGGTATCAGTATACACATCCTCACCACATTTCTCAAAATAATATGAAGTCGTCTGTGAACGGTATGTTTCGAGCCATGAACGGTTTTGTAAACGTTTTCACTGGTAAATCGGTTGTTGATTCAGCGTGATGAGATGATATAGGACAACTTGCGTTTTGAGCTGGCCGTCTAAGTGGTTGTAACCACTTAACCAGTACCTATACCAGCTCACTGGTACGTACCAGTGTTCGATGCGCCCCACGGCGCATCCGTTCGCGCGCAAACATACCCGTTTGCGAGCCATGCGTTCAGCCGCATCAAGCGCGGCCCCGATGTGCGCTATCCTACAGGGAGGCTCATGGATAGCGACGGGAGGCCCAGCCATGGTCGAGAAGAGGTCGTTCGGGTCATTCGGCCCCGAGATACCGCTCGGTACCGGCCGGGGGCAGCTCGCCGCGCATCTTTATATCTTGAGCAACGACGCGCTCACCGTGCGCCTGAGCGACCTGGGCGCCGCAATCGTGGGCATCGATGCCCCGGACGGCGCGGGTGCGGTCGCAGACGTGGTGCTCGGCTTCGACGAGGCCGCCGCGTACTATCCCGACAGCCAGGGAACCTACTTCGGGGCGACCGTGGGCCCGAGCGCGAACCGCGTCGAGGGCGCGGCGGTGGCCATCGAGGGCGCGACCTACCGCCTGCCCGCGAACGAGGGCGCGAACAACCTGCACACGGACGCCGTGCGCGGCCTGCACGCGCAGCTCTGGCACGCGGAGGCGGACGAGGCGCGCGACCGCGTCACCTTCACCCTCGAGCTTGCGCCCGGCGAGCCGGGAAGCGACCTCGAGCTCCCGGGGCGGCGCGCGTTCCGCGTCACCTATGAGCTTCTCGGTAGCTGCCTGCGCATGACGTACGAGGCCGCGACCGACGCCCCCACCTTCATCAACCTCACGAACCATAGCTACGTCAACCTCGCCGGGCAGGCGTCCGGCTCGGTGGCGGCACAGGAGCTCACGGTCTTCGCCGAGCGCTTCCTGCCCATCGACGGCGCCTCCATCCCCACGGGCGAGCTGCGCCCCGTCGCGGGCACGCCGTTCGATTTCCGCGCGCCGAAGGCCATCGGCCGCGACATCGAGACGGCCGACGAGCAGCTCGAGCGGGGTCACGGCTACGACCACTGCTTCTGCATCGACGGCTACGAGCCGGACGACGGCACGGGCGATCTGCCCAAACCGCGCCGGGCTGCGCGCGCCCTCGACCCTGCGAGCGGGCGCGGCATGGAGCTCTGGACGACGCTGCCAGGCCTCCAGCTCTATACCGGGAACTTCATCGGCGGCGTGGCGGGCAAGGCCGGCCATGTGTACGAGGACCGCGGCGGCTTCGCGCTCGAGCCCGAGTTCTACCCCGCCGGCCCCTCGCACCCGGCCTTCCCGTCCGCGATCTTCCGGCCGGGTCACCCCTACCGCGCCGTCACCGAGTACCGCTTCTTCACGACCGAGCCCGTCCCGGGCGCGTGATGGCGCGCTGACCCCCGTCACCGTTGAGCCGGATGGCTCACTGAAACCCGTCCCGAATGCGTCAGGAAAGGAATGCGCATGACAACAGCAACGCCCCTCGTCGACCTCTTCGCCGAACGGTTCGGCACGGCGAAGAGCCCTCTGCTCTCCGTGACCGTCCCGGCACGGTCGGAGATCGCCGGCAACCACACGGACCACGAGGGCGGTGACGTCATCGGCGGCGCGCTCGACGCGAACGTCCAGGCCGTGTGCGCCCTGAACGGCACGGATACCGTGCGCGTGGAGAGCGTGGGCTACGGCGGCTTCGAGATCGACCTCGCCGACCTCGCCGCCCGCGAGGACGAGCGCGAGACCACCGCGTCGCTCGCGCGCGGCATGGCCTCCGAGCTCGCCGCGACCGGCCGCGCGCCCCAGGGCTTCGACCTCATCATGCGGAGCTCCATCCCCGCGGGCAGCGGGCTGTCGTCCTCCGCAGCGGTCGAGCTCGCCTTCGGCCGCGCCATGGAGGCGCTCTGGGAGGGCGAGCCCATCGACGCCACCGCGCTCGCCAAGATGGCGCAGCGCACGGAGAACGTCCACTTCGGCAAGCCCTGCGGCCTGCTCGACCAGCTCGCCGAGGCGCTCGGCGGCCTCGCCCACATGAGCTTCGCCGACCCCGCCGAGCCGGCGTCCGAGAAGCTCGCCTTCGACTTCGAGGACAAGGGCTACGCGCTCGTCCTCGTGAACGTGGGCAGCGACCACAGCGCCCTCACCGGCGAGTACGCCGCCGTGCCGGGCGAGATGAAGGCCGTCGCCGCCGCCCTCGGCAAGGAGCGCCTGTGCGAGGTCGACCCGGCCGCCTTCGATAGCGAGGTCGTGCGCCTGCGCCACGAGCTCGGCGACCGCCCGGTGCTCCGCGCCCTGCACTACTGGAACGAGCAGGACCTCGTCCTCAAGCGCTGGGATGCGCTCAAGGCCGGCGACATCGACGCGTTCCTCGCCCTCACCCGCGCCTCGGGCGCGAGCTCGGCCATGTTCCTGCAGAACGTCTCGGTGGGCGGCGCGAGCGAGCAGTCCGCGATGGTGGCCCTCGGCCTGGCGCAGCGCCTGCTCGAGGGCGAGGGCGCCTGCCGCATCCACGGCGGCGGCTTCGGCGGCTCCATCCAGGCCTTCGTGCCGGTGGATCGCGTGGACGCCTTCATTGCCGGCATGGACGAGTGGTTCGGCGCGGGCGCGTCCCGCCATTACCGCATCGTGAGCGAGGGAGCTGAGTACGCATGGCTGTAGAGAACACCGCAACTATGGACACCCCGGCCGGCGCGCCGCGCGTCGCCGACGACGTCAACGAGCTCGTCTCCTACGCCATCGTGCGCGGCATGCTCGCCCCGGAGGACGCCATCTGGGCATATAACGCCATCCTCGAGCGCATCGGCGAGGACGGCCCCGCGGCGCCGAGCTCGGCCGTGTTCCTCGAGAACGGCTACCAGCTCTCCCCCACGCGCGACCTCGCGGAGGACGAGCCCTCCATCGAGATCGCGTTCACCGACGACGAGGCCGCCGGCTTCGACCTCGAGGACTGCATCGAGCGCATCGCGGCCGTGGGCGTCGCGAACGGCCGCGAGGAGGACACCCCGTCCGGCCGTGACCGCATCGCCACGCGCGTGATGGACATCCTCATGCCGCGCCCCTCCGAGGTGGACGCGATGTTCG
Organism: [Collinsella] massiliensis; assembly: GCA_000333815.1. Lineage (GTDB taxonomy): Bacteria > Actinomycetota > Coriobacteriia > Coriobacteriales > Coriobacteriaceae > Enorma. The sequence continues at coordinate 10,647 of CAPI01000052.1, read as the reverse complement.
CCGAGCTCTATGACGAGGACGGCGCCGAGGCCGCAACCGATTGGTTCTACCGCCTGTGCTGCGACGCGCGCTACGTGCGCACCGCCGCCATCGCGCGGAACATCGGCTGGACCACGCCCACGCGCTGGGGCGACCTCGAGATCACCATCAACCTCTCCAAGCCGGAAAAGGACCCGAAGGCCATCGCCGCCGCCGGCGCCGCGCCCGCGGGCGAGGCGTACCCGGCATGCCAGCTCTGCATGGAGAACGAGGGCTACAGCGGCCGCGGCGCGGGTGCCGCCCACGGCGCGCATCCCGCCCGCCAGAACCTGCGCATCGTCCCCATCACGCTCGGCGACGAGCACTGGGGCCTGCAGTACAGCCCCTACGCGTACTTCTCCGAGCACTGCATCGCCATGAGCGCCGAGCACCGCCTCATGCACGTCGACCGCGAGAACATGGCGCGGCTCGTCGACTTTATCGACCTCTTCCCCCACTACTTCGTGGGCTCCAACGCCGACCTGCCCATCGTGGGCGGCTCGATCCTCTCGCACGACCACTTCCAGGGCGGGCGCCACACGTTCCCCATGATGAAGGCGGCCGTGGAGGAGACGTTCGAGATCCCCGGCGCGCCCGAGGTGCTCGGCGAGGTGCTGCGCTGGCCGCTCTCCGTGCTCAAGCTCAGCGCACGCGACCGCGAGGCGCTGCTCGACGCCGCGGCGCACGTGCTCGACGTGTGGCGCGGCTGGAGCGACGAGGAGCTCGGGATCGTGGCGGAATCGGACGGCGAGCGGCACAACACCATCACGCCGGTCGCCTGCCGCGAGGGCGACGACTACGTGCTCTACCTGGCACTTCGCTGCAACATCGCCACCGATGAGCACCCCTTGGGCGTGTTCCACCCGCATGCCGAGTGGCACCACATCAAGAAGGAGAACATCGGCCTCATCGAGGTCATGGGCCTGGCGATCCTGCCGCCGCGCCTCGTGGAGGAGCTCGCCGCGGTGCGGGGGCACCTGCTGTCGGGAGCCGAGGGCGCGGCGCTCGCCGAAGCGCTCGAGGGCGACCCGCTGTCCACCTCGCACGCCGCGTGGGCGCTCGAGCTGGCCGAGGCGCATCCCGAGCTGACGCCCGAGAACGCCGAGGAGATCATCCGCGCGGGCGTGGGCGAGGTCTTCGGGCACGTGCTCGAGGACGCCGGCGTCTACAAATGGGATCTCGCCGGCCGCGCCGGGCTGCACCGCTTCCTCGCCGCGCTGTAGGAACCGTGAGGCCGCACGTGGAAACGCCCAACTTTTTCATGTGCGGTCTTGCGCTACAGGGCGTTTCCACGTAATATTAACGGTCGCAGGACATAGCGCCTGCCGCTGCATGCCAGCATAGCTCAGTTGGTAGAGCACCGCTCTCGTAAAGCGGGGGTCATGAGTTCGAGTCTCATTGCTGGCTCCAGTCACACGCAACAGCCCAGACGCCGCGCGCGCCTGGGCTGTTTTCGTATGCCTCCCCTATGGAGGGAACCAAACGGAACCGCCCCCGCACGCAGGCAGATGCCGCATGCGGGGGCGGTTTTGAGCTTGCGGGGAGCTACGCGCGGGATTTACGCGTAGAGCCCGTAGATGTCCATGTCGGCATCGGCGAAGAGCGTGTTCGCGAAGTCCGTCCACGCCTGGCTCGACTGCGAGGCCTGGGTCGCGTACTCCTGGTAGGCCACGTAGTAGGCGATGATGGCCTCCTCGTAGGACGCGGAGTCCGCCGTGACGTCCATGCCCTGGAGCGCGGTCGCGTACGGGCCGTCAGTCGAGGCCCACGTGCCCGTCTCGGCATCCCACTCATCGCCGGCGAGGTTGATGATGTAGTCCGCGTACGCCTTCGAGCGCGTGCTCGTGTCGCCATCCGCCGGCTGCTCGGGCTCCTCGGGGAGGGCGACCGTCGACGCGGGGGCAATCTGGTTGTAGAGCTTCTCGATCATCGTGCTGTTCCGCACGATCTCGCGCGCCTGGTCCTCGCTCAGGCCGTACTGGGTCGCGAGCGTCGCGAAGTCGGACGTGCCGTAGGTCTGCTCGGCATAGGCCGTCACCTCGTCGTCCGTGACCTCGATGCCGCGCGCCTCCGCCTCGTTGAGAAGGATCTGCGTGCGCACGTAGGCGACGAGCGTCTCGGCCGAGGGTGCGCGGTACATGCCGTCATCGGTCTTCATGGAGTCGAGGCTGTACTGGCTCTCGATCGCTTCGCGCGCGGTGATGTCGTGCCGCGCGCCCTTGTACGTGTACGAGGCGACGGTGGCGTCGAGCTGGCCTTCAGTGAGCAGTGCCGAGCCCGGGGCGGACGATGCGCCGCCGAAGCCGCCGCGGCCGATGAAATAGCCGCCGACGCCGGCGACGATGATGGCGATGACGAGCACCGCGATGAGGATCGCGCGGTTGGGCTGCTGGGTGGAGCCGTGGTCGGAGGAGGTGGGGCCGAGCGCCGCAGCGGGAGCGGCGTCCTCGTCGGTGTCCTCGTCCGCGTCCTCGGGATCGTCGTCCTCGGCGGCCTCATCGTCAGCGGCGACATCATCATCCGCATCCGCCCCATCGGAGCTCGCGGCATCCGCGCCCGTCTCGTCGGCACCCGCGGCGTCCGCGTCCGTCTCGCCGTCGTCCGGATCGGCGTCCGCATCCTCCCGCTCGATGACCTCGACCTCGGATTCCGGCAGGTCATCGGGGACGTCGGAGCGCTCGATCACCTCGATGCCGTCGATGTAGTCGTGCTCGCCCTCGAGCTCGTCCCGCTTCACCAAGAGCCCCATAGCCCTATCCCTTCGTCTCGTCCCGCGCATCACAGGTGCGCGATGACCGCTTCCGTGTAGGCACGCGTGCCCACGGCACCCTCGGTGCTGCCCGTGAGCGCGCGGCGGATGTCCGCCGTCACCGCGGTGCCTTCGGCGAGCGTCGCGCTCACGGCACGGCGCATGCGCTCGGCGGCCGCATGTTCATCCAGATAATCGAGCATCATCGCGGCGGATAGGAACTCGGCCGTCGGGTTCGCGATGTCGCGCCCCGCGATGTCGGGGGCGGAGCCGTGCGTCGCCTCGAAGATGGCGCAATCGCGGCCGATGTTGGCGCCCGGGGCGAGCCCCAGGCCGCCCACGAGCCCCGCGCACAGGTCAGACACGATGTCGCCGTAGAGGTTCGGCAGCACGAGCACGTCGAAATCCGCCGGGTTCTGGACGAGCCCCATGCACGCCGCGTCCACGATCTTATCCTCGAAGGCGATGTCCGGGTACGCGGAGGCCACCTCCCGCGCCATGCGCAGAAAGAGGCCGTCCGTCTCCTTCATGATGTTCGCCTTGTGCACCGCCGTGACCTTGCGGCGGCCGTTCGCCCGCGCGTAGTCGAACGCCGCGGTCACGATGGCGCGCGACGCGGGCTCGGAGATGGGCTTGAGCGAGAGCGCCGATCCCGGGCGGATCCCGCGCATGCCCGCCGCGCGCACGAGCTCGTCGATCGCGGCAACCTCGGGCGAGCCGGGCGCGAACTCGATGCCCGCATAGAGGTCCTCGGTGTTCTCGCGGAAGATCACGAGGTCGACGTCCGTGTAGCGCGAGCCGTCGCCGGGCAGCGACCGGCACGGGCGCACGCAGGCGTACAGGTCGAACGCGTGCCGGAGCGCCACGTTCACGCTCCTGAAGCCCGTGCCCACCGGTGTGGTCACCGGACCCTTGATCGCCACGCCCACCGCGCGGATGGCCTCGAGGGCGCGCTCGGGCAGCGGCGTCCCCTCGCGCTCCATGACGGCGGCGCCGACGTGGACCTCCTGCCAGGAGATGCCGACGCCCGTGGCATCGACGACCGCGCGCATGGCACGCGTGATCTCCGGGCCGATCCCGTCACCGGGGATGAGGGCGACGCGATGCTCCATGCGCTACTCCTCGTCCTCTTCGACGTCGTCGTCCTTCGCCTGGGCGCGGACGCGCTTCTTGGGCGCATCGAGCTTGAAGCGCTTGACGAGCATGTCGTAGATCTCGCGCGAGCGCGCCTTGAGATAGCTGCCCTTGCCGTTCTCCGCGTCGAACGAGAGGCGGCCGGCGAGCTCCTCGGCCACGTCGCCCGCGATCTTGCCCTGCGCGAACTCATGGAGGTAGCCGAGCATGTCGCGGTACTCGAGGTCGCCGTGATAGCACTGGATGGCCTCGTCGATGATGGGCCACACCTTCTTGGAGCGGCCGCGCTCCGTGGCACCCCAGACGCACAGCAGGTGGAAGGCGGAGAGGCGCAGCGTCGCGGAGAGCTCGTCGAAGAGCGCCGTCTCGGCGCCCTCGAAGGCGGCGCCGATCTCCTTCGCGTGGTCGGGGACGAGCTCGCTCAGGGCGTCGAGCACCTCCCAGCGGGTCTGCGCCTCGGGGCGGTACAGGGCGTCGATGAGGTCGGAGACGTACGGGTCGAGGAGCTTCGGCTCGCGCTGGGCGAGGATCGCCACCACGCGCGCGGAGAACTGCCGCGTGCGCCTGCTCGAGCTGCTCAGGTCCTCGATGAGCGCGGCGAGCGCCGCACCGTCGCGCTCGATCTGCGCGAGCGCCTCGACCTCCTGGGTATCGAGCTCGCGTTCCTTGGTATCTGCCATTGATGCCTACCTCTTCTTGCGATTCGTATACGACTGCACGGGACGCGGGCGCACCGGGCGCTTACTCCCCGTGATGGCGGCAGCCGCACTCATGGCCGTCGCCGTGTCCGTGATGGCGTCCCTCGCCATGGCAGCACTCGTGGCCCTCGCCGTGCTCGTGGCCGTGGCCGTGGCAGCACTCGTGGTCGTCGCCGTGGCCGTGCTCATGGTCGTGGCCGCAGCCGCATGCGTCCTCATCCTGGGTGTAGCGCGACCAGTCGAGGCCGGCCGCCGCAGCGTCCGCTTCCTCCGCGTAGAGCAGGGTGATGGCCTGCGTGCCGAGCTCCGCGCCGCCGATGGCGTCGAGCATGTCGTACAGGGCGTAGGCGGTGTCCGCGCCGGGCAGGGCGATCTCGTACTCCTCCGCCTCCTGGAGCGCCAGGCCAATGTCCTTGATGAAGTGCTTCACCATGAAGCCCGGCTTCCAGTCGCCCTCGAGCGCCTTGGGCGCCAGCTGCTCCATCGCGCCGGACTTGCCCGTGCCGGTGAGGATCATGTCGCGCGTGAGCTCGAGGTCGAGGCCGGCCTGCTGCGCGTAGGAGAGCGCGTCGGCCATGCCCACCATGGACGCGGCAAGCGATACCTGGTTGGCGAGCTTCGCGGCCTGGCCCTTGCCCGCGCCGCCGAAGCAGAAGATGCGCGAGGTGAAGGTGGCGAGCAGCTCGCGGACGGGCTCGATGTCGTGCTCGGTCGCGCCGATGATCGCGGTGAGCGTGCCGGCGATGGCGCCCGCCTGGCCGCCCGTCACGGGGCAGTCGAAGGCGGTGCGCTCGCTCACGGCAGCCGCGCCGGCGATGTCGCGCGCGAGCGAGGGGCTGCTCGTGGTGAGGTCGATGAGGATCGCGCCCGGCTTCGAGGCCGTGAGCAGGCCGTCGCTCGCCAGGTAGAGCTCCTCGACGTCCTCGGGGTAGCCCACCATCGTGAACACCACGTCCGCGCCGGCAGCAGCCTCGGCGGGCGTGGCGGCGAGCTCAGCGCCGCGGTCGACGAGCGGCTGCGCCTTCGCCTGGGTGCGGTTGTAGACCGTGAGCGGGTAGCCCGCGTCGAGGATGTGCCCGGCGATGGGCGCGCCCATGATGCCCGTTCCGATGAACGCGACCTTCAGCTTCTTATCTGCCATTGTGGTATCTCCCTTGTTTGCTTGCCACGTTGTCGATGCGTTGGGGGTGATAATTTGGTGTCAGTCACCTTTTTATCACGTGCTCCGCGGTGATAAAAAGGTGACTGACACCAAATTATCACCCGCGTGTTCGGGCTGGATCAGCCGCGGACCTTGCGCGCGATGCGGTCGGAGAGCGACAGCTTGTCGGCGCGGTTCTTGCCCCAGAAGATGACGGCGACCATGCCCGGCCCCACGTGCGCGCCGATGGTCGGGCCCACGGAGCCGCGGATGATCGTGAGGTCGGAGCAGCCGTCCTCCTTGCGGATGGCGGCCTCGAGCCAATCGCCGTCCTTCTCGGCATCCGCGGTCACGATGGTGAGCGGCATGCTCGGGTCGACGATGTAGTTCTCCTTGAACGCCTTCACGAGGCCCTTGAGCGCCTTCTTGCGCCCGCGGCTCACGCCCGTGAGCGTGAGCGAGCCCGCGAGGTCGAACGAGAGGCTCGCCTTGATGTCGAGCTTGCTCGAGAGCTGCGCGGCCGCCGGCGGGATGCGCCCGCCCGCCGCGAGGGAATCGAGGCTGTCGAGGGTGAAGTAGCCGTGCACGCAGGTCTTCGCCTCGTCCGCCCACTGCGCGAGCTGCTGGGCGGTGAGGCCCGCCGCGCGCTGGCGCACGGCCTCGAGCGCCAGGAGCTCGCCGCACGAGCACGGCAGGGCGTTGTCGACCACGTACAGCTCGAAATCCGGGTACTTCGCGCGGATCTCGTCCGCCGCAATGCACGCGTGCTCGTAGCTCGAGGAAAGCGCCGAGGTGAACGCGAGGTACACCGTGGGCGTGCCCTCCTCGGCGCACTCGGTGAAGTACTCGAGGTAGCGCCCGACGGAGATGGCCGCCGTCGAGGCCTTCACACCCGAGCGGATCTGGTCGTAGAACCACTTCGGCGTCATAGACGCCCAGATGTCATCCGCCCGCTCCTCGCCGTCGAGGATATAGGGGAAGCCAAGGATGTCGACATCGAGCGTCGCGGCGATCTCGGGGGTGAAATCGCAACAGGTATCGACCGCGATGCGGCAGCGGTGCGCGTACCCTTCGGATTGAGCGATGGTCATCTGCTCAGCCTTTCTCAAAAAAGCGGCCATCCGCATGGATGGCCGCTCGCCTACATGCACGCAGTAGACGTATTTTACTCGCCGGGAACCTCGATTTTGGGCTTGATGATGCCATATCCACCATTCTTACGGTGATACACCACATTGATGAGGCCGGTCGTGGCGTTCTCGAACACGTAAAAGTCGTGGCCGAGCAGATCGGTCTGCACGAGCGCCTGCTCCTCGGTCATCGGGGTGATGTCGATGACCTTCTCGCGCACGAGCAGGTTGTCCTCTTCCTCCGGGAGCAGGAGGTCGGCCAGGTCCTCGACGCGCTCGACGGGCGCGACCTCGGCTGCCGACGGCCCCTGCTGGCGATTGTCGACGACCTTCGTCTTGAACTTGCGGAGCTGGCGGGTGACCTTGTCGGCGGCGGTATCGATGGCGGCGTACATATCGGCGCCGTGCTCGGCCACGCGGATCACCGAGCCGCGGGCACGGACGGTGACCTCCACGATCGCCGGTTCGGCGATGGAGGGGTTCTTCTCGTAGCGGAGCACGACATCGCAGGTCATGGGCTCGATATCGAATACCTTGAGCGCCTCTCCGACCTTCTCTTCAACATGCGAGCGCAGGGCATCGGTTACCGTGGTCTTACGTCCGGAAACCTTGATATCCATGAGCACTCCTATCTATCCGGGGACAGTACGTACCGTTTTTGTACCCAAACAGCGGAGGCGCATGACGCGGGGCGACGGTCGGGCCGCGATGCGCCGCTCGTCGGACGATGCGCGCCGCCGACCGAATTCCACCGATTCTGAACGCCAATCCGAGCAAGGGGGTACAAGACCATCATTTCGCAGGTAGATGGCCTTGTCTTGCGTGTTTTTCGCTGTTGCGGGGCACTTGCCGGCGCCTGTCGCGCTGGCTCCTAGAAGTCGTTGATGTCGCTGTGGTCGTCGGAATCCTCGGCGGCCGACGCGTCATCGTCTGCGGCCTCCGGCTCCTCGGTGATCGTGACGCCGGAGAGCACCGCGCTCGAGAGGTTGAGCGGCAGCGACCCGTACCACAGCACGTGGATCGCATCGAGGGTGCCGTCGGCTGAGATCTCGTCGAGCGCCGCGCCCACGGCGTCGGCGAGGTCGGTCGCGGACGACGCGTACGCGATCCCGTAGGAGGTCGACGGGCCGATCGTGCCGGCGAAGAACACGCCCTCATAGGTACGCGCCAGGTAGGCCCCAGCGGTCGCGTCGCACGCCACGTAGTCGACCTCGCCGGCCGCGAGCGCGTCGAAGCACTCGTTCACGTTGTCGTAGACGTTCTCGGTAGTAATGCCCATGCGGGTGAGCGCCTCCTGGGACGCGGAGCCGTCCTGCACGCCCACGGCCGCCCGCGAGAGGTCCTCGGCGGTGACGGTGGCCGGCGCGGAATCCGAGGCCCCGAAGACTGCCGTCGCGTTCTGCAGGTACTCGCCCTGAACCCTGATGTCATCGGACTGGTTGCGCGTCGTCGCTCCCAGATAGATGTCCGCCTCGCCCGCTTCGATGGCATCCTGGGGCGACACGGAGCTCACGAAGGCCACCTTGAGGCCCATCGAATCGGCGAGCGCGAGCGCGACGTCGACCGCATAGCCCTCGTACGTGCCGTCGGAGGTGATCATCACCTGCGGGGCGTCGGTGGTGTCGAGGGCGACGGTGAGGGTGCCGGCCTGTACGAGCTGGGAGTCGTCCACGACCTGGTCGACGGGCTCGTCCTCGGCCTCGGAAAGGGGCGGCGTGGTGAACGAGCATCCGCTGAGCGCCCATGCGAGCGCCACGACCGCGGCGACGAGCGCCCCCCGCTGCAACCAACTTCTCAACCCGTGCGACATGGACAGACCCTACCTCGCTCCACGGCGCCGCGCGGGCGCCTTCCCTGCTCCGCCCCACCGTGCGTGGGCGGTAAATTGTCGATGTCCCCCAGCTGACCTGGTCTTTTCCCCCACACCTGCGCACTGGGGCGTTTGCTCGGCCGCCGCGGCGGCGTCACGACTTGCCCGCTCGCCCGCGGGGCGGAATTACCCCTGGCAACGGACGGTGCGTCTTACCTCTAGGACGCGCCATGATCGCGCATGCGCGCACGCATGCACTTACGTGGGTCCTTTCGACCGCGTCTGTCTTGGACTAGGATGCGCGAGCGCATCGGCAACCACAGCCTGAGGGGACGCGACTAGTATACAACACGCATGAGCTGCGCGGGCGCTGCCCTTTCGCGAGTCATTGGGGAGTCATTGGGGACGGGTTCAATTGACTCACTGAGTCATTGGGGACGGGTTCGATTGACTCACGCCGTACGCGCAAAGCCAGAGCCTGTCCCAAAACGTGAGAAAAGTAACGTTTTGAACCCGTCCCTTTTTGACTACCACACACGGGCGAAGGCGAGGGCGTCGACGTGCGCGGCACCGGCGGCGCGCAGGGCGGTGGCGGCAGCGCGCATGGTGGCGCCCGTCGTGATCACGTCGTCGAGCAGCAGCAGGCGCAGACCGCCCACCGGCGCGACCACCTCGTATGCATCGCGCGAGCGCTCCATGCGCCCCGCCCGGCCGAGCGCGCGCTGGTCGGCCGATCCGTGCTTGGCGAGCGCGTCGACGAGCGGCAGCCCGGAGAGCCCGCTGAAGCTCCGCGCGATGAGCTCCATGTGGTCGAATCCGCGGCGCGCGAAGGCGGCTGCCGTCACCGGGACGAATGCGACCGCGTCGGCATCTCTCAGCAGCCCGCCGTAGCGCTCGGGCACCACCTGCTCCGCATGCTCCGCGGCGTCGAACATGAGCTCGGCGATGAGCGCGCCCAGGCGCCGCTCCCCCGCGTCCTTGTACGTACGGATGATGCGCGGGACGGGATCGGCGAACACCGTCGCGGCCAGGCACCGGTCGACGGCGCGCGCCTCCGGTGCCTCGGGAGCGGCCGCGGCCGCGCTCTCACCCTCACTCGCCTCCTCGCTCGCCACCCCGCACTCCGTGCAGAGCATGTCGCCGAACGGCGCACCGCAGCGCGTGCAAGCGTGCGCCGGATCGATGACCTCGATACGGGAAAGGCATGCTTCGCAGATGAGCGCGCCCGGGCGCTCGCAGCCCGCGCAGCGCGTGGGCGAGAGCACCTCAAGGGCGGCATCGCGCAACCTGCCCATAAGCGAATCGCCGCCGAAAACCGCCGCAGCATCCCCCTCAGATGCGATGGGGATGCTGCGTTCACGCTTCATGTGCGTCTTTTCGCCTGAACCTGACGAGCGTTCTACTCGGCAGATGCCTGAGCATCGCCTGCGGGACCGGAGGCGCCGCCATCACCCGGCTTGCGCCGGCGGGAACGGCGGCGGCGCTTCTTCGCGGGAGCCTCCTCGCCCCCGGCAGCGCCCGTATTGCCCGCGCCGTTGCCGGCCGAGGCCGCGCGCGCACCGCCCCCGTCGCCGGGACGACGACGCACCACCTTCACGTCGCCCTCGGCCACCTGGCTCGCGACCGACGGCGTCTCGGGCTTCTGGGCTGCGGGCTGGGCGGAATGGCGCCGATGCGCGCGCCCCGCGGGCTTCGACGCGGATTTCCCGGAGCCGGTCCCGGCATCCCCCGCCTTGCGGCTCGCCTCGTCGCGGGCAGCCGCGTCCAGGAAGGCGCGGTCGCGCTCCTCGCTCGAGAGGTGCCGGCGACGGCGACGGGTCGGGGTCGCCTCGGCGGCCTGCTCGCGGCCGCGTGCCTGCGCGGACGCCGCGCCATCGCGGCGCGCCTCATCCGAGCCGTTCGAGCGCTTGCGCCGACGGCGCGAAGAGGAAGAGCCACCATCCGAGCCCTCGGCGGGCGCCGCCTTG
>CAPI01000053.1 GCA_000333815.1 [Collinsella] massiliensis | reverse complement strand
AAGCCGCCCCGTCGCGGCCTGCGCGCAGCCCCGTGCTCGCCACTCCCGCCTGGCCGACGCCGGCCGCCTCGCGTCGCGCGCGATCGAGGTCGCCGGCATGGGAGCGCGCCGCACGGTGCGCGGCCTCCGCCGCGTTGATGAGCGGCCGCACGCCGCCCTCGGCGCGCGCGCCCGCCCCGCGCGGGTCGGATTCGGTTCGAAGATGCTGCGCCATGCCGTCCCCCATCGTCTCGACGCGCCGTATCGATCACGCACCCAAGCGTAGCATCTCGCGGCGCGCCGGCCCCGCCGAGCACCGAAGACCACGGTATCGGCGCGAATCACCGGGGCGACAGCGATCCATCCCCCCACAAGACGGATGGCGCGGGAAAGCGCTATCCTGTTGCATCGGAACCCACGAACCCCCGGAGGCCCCTATGGAGTCAGCGCTTTTGAGCGTGCTCTCGTTCGTCACGATCATCCTGCTCGGCATCGCCGCCGCGCGCTTCAACCTCGTCGGCAAGAGCGCCGACAAGCTCATCTCGACCATCGTGTTCAAGCTCACGCTGCCCGCGACCATCATCCACGCGTTCGGCACGACCGAGGTGGCGCCCGCGATGCTCGGCATCGTGCTCGTGGGGTTCGCCTGCTCGGCCATCCCCTACGCGATCGCCTTCTTCGTCACGCGGCACATGGACGCCTGCGACCGCCCGCTCTTCCTGTTCGGGGCGGGCGGCATGAACATCGGCTGCTTCGCCCTCCCCTTCATCCAGGCGATCTTCCCCGCATCGAGCGTCGTGACGGTCTGCCTCATCGACGCGGGCAACTCCATCGTGGTCACCGGCGGCTCGTTCGCCCTCACGAAGGCGCTCCTGAGCGGCGACGCCGAGGGGCACCGCGGCCGCGCGATGGCGAAGCGGCTCTTCTCGTCCATCCCCTTCGACTGCTACATCGTGCTCATCGCGTTCGTGCTCCTGGGCATCCGCGTGCCCGACGCCGTCATCTCGTTCGTGGAGCCCATCGCGAACGCCAACGCGTTCCTCTCGCTGCTCATGCTCGGCCTCATGACGAGCACGCATGTCGGGGAGGGCAAGCTCGACAAGCTCGTCGGCGTGCTCGGCCTGCGCGTGGCCGTGAGCCTCGCGCTCTCGCTCGCCGCGTTCTTCCTACTGCCGTACGACTACCTCACGCGCTGCGTCATCGCCACGGTCATCTGGGCGCCCATGTCCGCGCTCGCGCCGCTCTACACGCTCTGGTGCGGCGGCGACCACGGGCTCGCCGGCCTTGCGGGGACGATCAGCATCGTCCTCGGCATCGCCGCGATGCTCTGCGTCATCACCTGCTCCGGCGTGCTCTAGGCGCCCGAGGAAATCGACCCCGGGCGCCCGGAGCGTTCGGCTCCGCTCAGCCCGATCAGCTGCACCCGGTCGTGGTGCCGCAATCCATGCAGACCTTGCACGTGCCGTTCTGCACCATGCGCGAACTGCCGCAGTTGGGGCAGGTGCTGCCGTCGTAGAGGCGCTCGCCGTGCAGGGCGGCGTCGTGCACCGCCTCGTTCACGAACGCGGCCGTGTAGAAGTCGCCGGTATCCACCGACCCGGTCTCCTCCTCGAGCTCCTGCTCCTTCACGGCCGCGAGGCGCGTGAGCTCCTCCTCGCTCGCCACGGGCTCCTCATCGAAGGCGGGCTCGATGCGCACGGGAACCGCCGCGGGCGCGGGCGTGGCGCCGGCGATCTGCCCCCAGCCCTCGGGCTTCACCTGCACGCGCGTGTAGTCGCCCAGCTCGATGTCGATGACCTTGGAGATGAGGTCGGAGATGGAGGTGACGTACTTGATGTTGGGGTGGCTCTGCACGAAGCCGTACGGCTCGTACATCTGGCCGCGCAGCATCTTGGAGATGTTCTCGGCGGGGATGCCGTACTGCAGCATCACGGAGATGGTCTTGGACAGCGAGTTGAGGAGCCCCATGATGGTCGTGCCCTCGCGGTCCGTGGTGACGAACAGCTCGGAGATCTTCCCTTCCTCGTTGCGGTTCACCGTGGTGTAGATCTTCACGCCGTCGATCTGCGCGAGGTGGGTGCGGCCGCTGCGGATGCCCACGATGCGGCGGCGGCGCGCCGGCTGCGTATCGGAGGCGAGCTGCTGCTGCGCGCCGCGGGCGTACTCGAGCAGCGCGGCGTAGGACAGGTCGCCCAGGTCCTTCTCGCCGGTGTCCTCGGTGAGCGAGGTGTTGAGCGGCTGCGCGTTCTTCGAGCCGTCGCGGTAGAGCGTGATGCCCTTGCAGCCCGTCTGCCAGGCGAGCGTGATGACGTCCTTGAAGTCCTGGACGGTCGCCTCGTGCGGAAGGTTCACGGTCTTGGAGATGGCGCCGGAGACGAGCGGCGTGAGGGCCGCCACCATGAGCACGTGGCCGCGCGGGGCGATGTAGCGCTCGCCGGTGCCGCACACGTTCGCGGTGTCGAAGATCGCCAGGTGCTCGGGCTTGAGGTGCGGGGCGCCCTCGATCTTGCCGTCGACGATCATGCCGTTCTCGTCCGTGGCCTGCACGTAGGCCAGGATGTCGGCCACCTCGTCCTCGGTGTAGCCCAGATGGCGCAGGGCGTCGCCGATCACCGGGTTCGCGATGGTCATGAAGCCGCCGCCCGAGAGCTTCTTGTAGATCATGTGGCTGAAGAACGGCTCGATGGAGGTCGCCGCGCAGTCCATGGCGAAGCTGATGGTGCCGGTGGGCGCCATGACGCTCACCTGGGCGTTGCGGTAGCCGTAGCGCTCGCCCAGCTCCTCGGCGAACGTCCAGCTCTCGATGAGCGCGCTCGCGAGCTCGCCCTCGCCCGCCTGCTCGAGCAGGTCGAAGTCGACCACCGGGGGCTCGATGGTCAGGTCCTCGAAGGCGTCGTTGCGCGCGCCCGCCACGCGCGCGTGGTTGCGGATCACGCGCTCCATGTAGCGCTTGTTGATGCCGTAGCACTCGAAGGGCCCCACCTTGCGCGCCATCATGGCAGAGACGGCGTAGCTGCGGCCGGTGAGCGTGCCCACGATGGCGGACGCGAGCGCGCGGGCCTCGCGCGAGTCGTACGGCATGCCCTTGGCCATGAGCAGGCTCGCGAGGTTCGAGATGCCGAGCCCCGTCGCGCGGAAGCGGTAGGTCTTGCGCGCGATGTCCTTCGTGGGGAACTGCCCCCAGGCGATGGACGCCTCGAGCGCGAGCTGCACGACGTCGATGGTGTGCTCGAAGCCCTCGACGTCGAAGGTGTCGGTCGCGGGGTCGTAGTAGCGGAACACGTTGATGGACGCGAGGTTGCAGCTCGAATCGTCCAGGAAGGCGTACTCGCCGCAGGGGTTCGTGGAGTTGAGGCGGTTGTAGGAGGCACCTACCACGCCGTCCTCGCCGCCGGGGCAGGTGTGCCACTCGTTGAAGGTGTCGCTGAACTGCGGCGCCGGGTCGGCGCAGCGCCAGGCGCTCTCGTTGAACACATCCCAGATGTGCTTGACGGAGACCTCGCGGTTGAAGCTCGGGTCGACGCGGCCCTTGAGCTCGTAGGTGACGTCCGGATCCTCGGGCAGCGCCATGACCTTCGCCATGAACTCGTTGTCGATGCGCAGCGAGTTATTCGAGTTCTGCCCCGAGACCGTCGCGTACGCCTCGCCGTTGATGTCGCCGTCGTAGCCCATCTTCATGAGCGCGAGCGCCTTGTCCTCCTCGCGCGACTTCCAGGTGATGAACTTCTCGATGTCCGGGTGGTCGATGTCCAGGCAGACCATCTTGGCGGCGCGGCGCGTGGTGCCGCCGCTCTTGATGGCGTCCGCGTTGCGGTCGAGGCCGCGCAGGAAGCTCATGACGCCGCTCGACACGCCGCCGCCGGAGAGCTTCTCGCCCTCGGCGCGCAAGGCGCTGAAGTTCGAGCCGGTGCCGGAGCCGCCCTTGAAGAGCTTCGTCTCGGTGACGTACTCGTCGGAGATGGAGTGGTCGCCCAGGAGCTTGTCCTGGACGCTCACGATGAAGCAGGCGCTCGCCTGGGTGCGCGTGTACTGGTCGATCGACTCCACGACCTCGCCGCTCTCCGGGTCGACGTAGTACATCTCCTGCGGCTCGCCCGCGATGCCGTAGCTGCGCTTGAGGCCGGTGTTGAACCACTGCGGGGAGTTGGGCGCGAAGCGCTGGTCGAGGATGAGGTAGACGAGCTCGTCGTAGAGGATCTGCGCCTGCTCGCCCTCCTCGACCATGCCCTCGTCGATGAGTGCGGCGACCCAGAAGTCCACCATGCGGTGCGCCACCTGGCGCATCGAGACCTCGTGCCCCGTCTCGGGCACGCCGGCGCGGCGGAAGTACTTGGACGCGATGATGTCGACGGCGTTCTGCGAGTACTGCACGGGGAACTCGAGGTCGTGCATCTCGCACAGGGTCTTGCCCGTCTTGTAGTCCGTGAGGTGCACGTCGCGCTTCGACCATTCGAAGAGGTCGTACACCGTTTTCCCGGCGTTCTCGGGCGCGTCGAGCGCAGAGGTGAAGCGACGGCAGATGAGCTCTTCGACCGTGGTTGCCATGGGTTCCTCGCTTTCGGGATATGGTTGACGCTGCGATGAGTATCGCAGGGCGTGCGGACAAACGAGTGCCGCTACAGCGCCTCGCGCGATGTGGCAGCGGATTCGATTGTAGCAACTCACCCACCGAAAACGGACAACATATTGAGCTATTCCGTGAACGGTACCACAACATGTTGTGTTACTCTGAAACGAATCCGCAGGAAAGCCCCGAACGGAAACGGCGCGCCGCCCCTTCGCAGCACGCCGTTTCGCGTATCTCCCCAAGAACTAGATGTAGTGCCGGGTTATGTCGTTTGCGTCAACGAGCCGGCTACTCGACGTCGAACAGCCAGTCGAGCTCGCTCTCCCACGTGTCCTCGTCGACGACCCAGCTGCCGTTCTCGTACACGAGGTCGATGGTCATCTGGTAGCCGTCGTTCATCTCCGCCGCCTCGGCCGCCTCGATGAAGATCATGCCCATGCGCTGGCAATCCTCCTCGTAGGTGGTGTGCGCGTAGTCATCGGAGTTCATGTAGGCCTCGAGCATGTAGTTGTAGTTGTCGATGAGGTCGAACACGTCGCGGCACGTCACCGTGGCGTACACCGTCGCCTCGCCGATCGACTCGTACACGTAGACGTCGTCGATCGTGTACGAGAAGCCGTCGAGCATGATGCGCGCGTACTCCTCGGGGTCGACGCCGCAGGCCTCGAGCGTCTCGTCCGTCTGGTTCTCGAAGCCCTCGTTCACGATGGCGCCCACGAGCGCGAGCGCCTCCGGGTCGGCGTTCTGCAGCTTGTCGAGCTCCGCCTGGGCGGCGAGCGTCGCCTGCTCCTCGGAGTCCTCCGGCACCTCCTCGCCCGAATACGACGGCTCAGGCTCGTCTGAGGGGTCGTCCATGGGCTCGTCGTAGGTCACGTCGCCCGTGCTCGCGCTCGGCTCGCTCAGGCCGGGGATGACGACGAGCACGAGGATGAGCGCGACCGCCACGAGCAGCACGCCCACGATGCCGCCGACGATGATGCCGGTGTTCGACTTCTTCGCCGGGGGCGCGGGCGGCTGGGGCGCCGGCTGCGTGGGCGCACCCGGGGCGGTGCCATCGGGCTGCGCGTACGCCGGGGGCTGCTGGGGAGCCGCCTGCTGCTGCGGGATCTGCCAGCTCGCGGGCTGCGTGTACCCGGCGCCCGCCTGGCCGTTCCACGGGTTCTGCTCGGGGGTCGGCGCGGGCTG